>JADHTJ010000091.1 GCA_016785015.1 Anaerolineales bacterium | reverse complement strand
AAACTCAACCCGATCATCGTTTCCAACAGCAGTGGATAATCGTCTATACGTTCTGTTGTTATTGTTATCTCAGGATCCACTCCTTGAGATTATCAAGAAATTCGCGATTTCGCTAGATTTTTCAGCGAATAGAAAACTAGAAGTTTTCGAAATTCTAAAACTGAGATAGAAGAATACACAAAATTTATAAAAAAGCCCCCGCAGTCGAACAATTCCTGCGGGGGCTTCAACATTGTCTGAGTGTCACTCACTCGCTCACTAACAAGCGCATATACATCCCAATATCTTCCACATCTTCGAATTTCCATGTTGTCTCGATAATTTCATCCTGCCGCTGTGTGCTGACAACGCCTTCGGCGTTAGCGCGGAATTTGGCAACAATCTCTTCGTCCGACATGGGATTTTGTGGCGAACCTTTGGCGTGATCGACTTGCGCAGTGTGGGTACTGCCTCCAGTGGTTGTGATACTGACCCGAGCGCGCTTGACCCCAGGGAACAGTGCATCGATTTCGGGATCCGCGACCACCTTGATCTTAGAGAGCAAATCCCAAATACGCGGGTCTTTGAGCTTTTCGTCACTGAAAGAATCCGGCAAAACGTTGCCATCGGCCACCGCAGCGGCGATCACATAGGGCAAACTATGGTCAGCGGTTTCTTTGGTTTTCGGCGCGAACTTACTGGGATCAGAGAGGATATCCGCCCCCCTGGTTGTGGTTTCAACGAGGATTTCTGCTACATCTTCTGCTGCGATCCCATGCTCCCGACATACTTGCAATGCCGCGCTGATTGGTTGGTGAGTGAGCGCCTCAGTAGGGAAGGCTTTGTAGCTGCACTGGGTAATCATAAATTCGTGCCCCAATCCTTTGAGCAGCCAATCGGTACGCCATTCCACATTGTTGAGCACTTCGATCAATCCCTCTTTGCCTTCAATGACTTCAACCGGCCCTTCATAGCCTTCGCGCGCCATCATCGCCGCGATCACCCCGGCCTGGGAGGCCAGTGGGTCTGCCGTGTTCTTCATATTCGTGAGATGTCCGGCGACAACCCCACCCAATGTGAAATGACTGCTGCCGCTGATGCCTGTTGCCGCGACCATCTGGTCGATATCCAGATCGTACATGCGGCCAGCCACAAGGGGACTGACGAACTGTGTCAGCGTGGCATGATGCCAACCGACCTCGCGCACCCCAGGTTCAGCTGCATGACACCAGCGCATTTCCAACTCGTAGGCAATCATGATCGCAACCAGGGCGTCACGCCCATTCTTGCCGTTGGCTTCTGCCGCCGCCAGGGCCGCGCCAATAATATCCGAGGGATGCGAGGGATCCTGCTCCCAATAGATATCGTTGTAATCCAGAGCGCGTGTCAGCAGGCAGTTCATCAAGGCCGCGTTGGGCGCGTTGGTGCGCAACCCGGTGCCAATCAGCGTAGCTTCAGGTGTTCCACCCAATTTTTCTGTGAAGCGGTACATGGCCTGCATATCTTCATTTTTCACCGCTGCCAGCGCGCAGCCTATGCTATCAAGCAGGAAGCGCTTGGCTTCTTTGATTGCTTCGGCAGGGATATCTTCGTATTGCAGGTTGAGAGCAAATTGCGCCATTTGGTGACTGAGTGATGTCATTTATCTGGTCCTCATTCCAAGTTGAATTTTTACTGCGCGCTCGACTTTCTGCATATCAGTACTTGATATTTCAGCATCACGATCAAGAACACGCTGTTTACTAACTGTGGTCAGTTGATCTGCCATGGCTTTATTCTGCTTTCCACGAACAAGAACTACTGCCTCGCTTGGGTATACCCGGCCGATCTTGCTCGTCAAGGGAATAACCTGGAGGCGGTTCAAATAGCGATTTGCTGCATCATTGCTGACAATTACAGCCGGTCGCCTTTTTCTAATCTCCCCGCCAACCGACGGATCGAAGTTCACCCACCATACTTCACCGCGTTTCATCGCTAAAATCTCCAAACGTTCCCTCGGTCCACTCTAAAGCTTCGGCTTCGCGATCTTCGTTCAAAGCCATTTGCTGGTAGGCGTGATCAAGATTTTCAGAAATCACATAAGGACGAACCAATTCCTCAATGAAGCGACTTATCCGTCGGCTGCCAATGGTGTTATACAAACCTTCGTAAACTTCTTCATCAATGGTGATGGTCAATTTCTTCTGCATGACAATACCCTCACATTACACGTGTATTACACGTATAATAGCAGCATAGCATCCACTAGTCAACAGTCTCGGCATCCTCATATATTAGTTTGTGTCTCAATCTGGCTCAGAAGCCCGTTATTTCAACAAACTCAATACAAGCCTCGGGCGACCCGGGACCTGCACTGAGCAGAGTCGAAGTGACGGGTCTTGGAACGGAGTCTGACTTCTATCTCTGGTTCTTATAGACGCCAGGACAGGTTGACTCGCGTTCCTTCACCCGGTTGAGAGTCGATCTTCAATTCAGCCCCGATGATTTCCGCACGTTCGAACATCCCGGCGAGGCCATAATGATTTTCAGCCAGCAAGTTATTCATATCCGGGTTGTCTGCCTCAAGAAAACCGATCCCATCATCGGCAACAGTGAACTGTACGCCATTCTTGGTGCATTCTCCCGCGATTCGGATGGTGCTTGCCTGGGCGTGACGCAGGACATTTTCACAGGCCTGCTGAAGGATGCGGTACAGGTGGGTTTCAATCATGGGGTCATAGCGCGCACTGGATGTGGGAATTTCAAGATTAATGTCGACACTATCTTCAGCCAACTCGGAAAGATCATTGGCCAGTTGCTCCAACGCAGGAACCAGGCCATGACTCAACAAAGCTGGCCGCAATCCTGCGATGACCTTTCGTAAATGGGCATTAATATCTTGGATACCGGCACCCATATCTGGCTCCATGCCCAAATCCACTCTCATCGTGATCGCAGCCAATTCGTTGAGCACATCGTCGTGCAAATCACGTGCCAGGCTGGCGCGCTCCTGCTCGTGGCGCTCGACGTTGGTTTGATACAGGGCACGCAGACGCTCTGCCTGGTCGATGTTGACCAGGGCGATGGCGGTCTGGTTGGCGATGGTCTTGAGCACATCGATTTCGCCGGGCGCATAGTAATCATCGGGGTCGCGGCGACCTAAAAGCCACAAGCCGCACAATTGCTCTTCAACAATCAGTGGCAGGACCAGGCGCGTCCAGGCGAAAGCTTCATTGTCAGTGTCAGGAAGATAGCCTCCAGTTCTGTCTGTAAGCTCGGAGAGGTGATCAATCCTAGGGAGTTGTTCTGGCTCGAGGCCCAAGCGCATGACCGTTTCGAGAGTATCTCCCCTTACTCGCAGCAAAACCGATTGACGTACCAGCAAACTAGGCAGCAGTTCGTCCTGGATCAAAGATTTCAGTCTTTCCAGGTTCAGGCTGGTGGTGATGCGTTCGGAGTAGGATCCAAGGAGCTCATCGGGGGGAATCTGGATGCCTAAGATTCGCCGATCTACAAAGCGCTGGAAAGGAGTAAATCCTACGGCTGTGATGATGCTCCCCAAAAGCGCAGCCCCGATGCCGATGACCGCGGTCTTTCCAGGGAAAACAAGCATGCTATCAGTGATAATGATTCCCATAGAAAGGATCAATCCTTCGAAAACGGCGAAAAGATAAAGGGACAGCAGCCGGTTGGCCCGAATCTCTAATTCCCCGCTCTGAGAACCAAACGAAATCGTTTCCCCAGTCAAAGCAGGTAGTGCCAGAAAGGGGGAGAACCCAGTGATGGCGCTAAGCGCGGCAATCAAAGTAACAACAATACCGATACCAAGTGTCGTTTCACTCAGATTGCCCCGGAAATCAGCTAAAGACAAAAGGATTATCGTAGCGGTTCCCCCGAAGACGACCGCCAAAAACAACCTTGTCAGCCGTTTCAAACGTTGTTCAACTCCTCGGAATTGACGTCGGTAAGCCACAAAGAAATACGCACCGGGTAGAGCTGGGAGTGCCATGAGAGACCCACCTAGTGCAAAGGATGGTGGGGTTTGGCCAAATAAGTACATTACACTAATTCCAAGTGGTGGAATTACAGTCAGCGTTACTGATATAAAAAGTAAGCCAATTTCTCGGCGATTGGCCTTTTGAAAGATTGCGTGAGCGATCAGTAAGAGAATGCTGCTCGCTAATGCCAGAAAAAATCCAGAGAAATAGGTGGATGATGGTAAAACCTGAAACCACTCTGCCACAGCCAGAAATCCACCAATCGAATAAAGTATCACCCAAATAACCTTTGGTAACTGCCTTAGCGGCTTTGGGAATACCCAATGAAAATGCAAGTAAACGGGCAAACATAGCCAAATGGCTGATCGCAACACAATTGAACTTTGCCATATGTGCCAGGATGAAGGGCCACTGCCAGTGAGTAACCATACGGCGGTGAGGTAATTGAACGCTATGAGAAGTTTCCATCGATGATCTCTGGGACGAAGAAAGAGCAATGTTGCTGTCCCGGCCATCCAGAAAACATATGGTAGCCACCACAAGCTATTTAAGCGTTGCAAAACTTGAATTCGGGTGACTCCTGGGTATATCCAGTTTATTTGAAGGTTCTGGCCATTACGCTCGACGATGAGAGTAATATTCTGATCAACTTCAGCGGCATCAAAAATCGTCTGACGCAAATTTACCGAAAATGTCTTCATAGATACTGTCCCCACACGAACTAATTGATCACCAACCTGGAGAGATTCAGATGATGTTGGAACGAAGATTTCTGCTACTTCATTTTGGTTTAGATCGAAACCAGGGTATGGAGCTTGAACGAAAAAAGCGTAAGAATATACACCAAGAATAACCAAAAGAAACCAGGGAATAATACGTTCGAAAAACAATTGCCACTTTGGGGTTAATTCTCTCATCTCTAGTTCTCCTTTCCAAATTGTTGGTCAACTGAAATTCGAATAGGTGGCAATCAAATTTTTTTCTTCTCTAAATTCTGTCTCGTATAATCGATCAACCCGCCCGCTGCGAAAATGTCCATCACAGCACCGGGAAGCGGGGGGAACTTGAATGTCCCGGCGGCGCAGCGGATTTCTCCGGCGGCCAGATCTACCTCAATGGTTTCGCCGTTTTCGATAGCGTCCACAGCCTCGGGGCAGGTCAGCGCGGGTAGGGCGTTGTTCAGGCAGTTGCGGTAATAGATGCGGGCGAAGGATTTGGCAATTATCGCCCCAAGGTTGGCTTCACTCAAGCAAACGACTGCCTGCTCGCGCGACGAACCGCAGCCCCAATTCGTTCCACCAATGATGATATCGCCGGGCTGCATATCTTTTGCAAACTTTGGATCCAAATCTTCCAGGGCGTATTGTGGCATCTCCTTTGGATCACTGACCGTATACGTATATTTGCCGGGGAAGATCACATCGGTATTAACATTATCGCCGTATTTCCAGACGCGGCCTTTAATCACTGACATTTTTGTCTCCATTTTTAACGCAGAGACGCAAAGTAGCAAAGACGCAGAGAAAATACAAAAAATCTCTGCGTCTCCGCGTTTCTGCGTTTATAAATCTTTGGGATGCACAATCTCTCCCGCCACCGCTGACGCCGCCACCACGGCTGGGCTGGCGAGATATACATCGCTCTCCTTAGTGCCCATGCGGCCGCGGAAGTTGCGGTTGGCGGTGCTGATACTGACTTCACCCACCGCAGGCACACCCATATGATTTCCCATGCAAGGGCCACAGCCAGGGCTTTCTATTATTGCGCCAGCTTCGAGAAAAGTTTCGATATGCCCCGCCTTGAGGGCATCCAGATATACCTGCGATGAGGCAGGGATGACCACCATCCTTGTTCCCGTGGCGATCTTGTTGCCCTTGAGCACTTCGGCTGCGGCAGCCAAATCGTCGAGGCGACCATTGGTGCAGGTGCCCAGGAAGGCCTGATCCACATTCGTACCAGCAACAGCAGAAAGCGGTTTGACGTTGTCCACTGTGTGGGGGCAGGCGATCATCGGCTCGATGGTCCCAGCATCGTAAGAATAACTCTGGTCATAGTTTGCGTCTGGGTCAGGGTAAACAGCCTCAAAGGTCCGTTTGGCGCGCCCGTCCAAAAAGGCAATCACCTTCTCGTCTGGGGGGATATAGCTGTTCTTGGCACCCATCTCAGCCATCATATTGGGCAATGTCGCTCGTTGAGATAAATCCAATGTCTCTATTGCTTCTCCGTGCCATTCCACTGACATATATAAGGCGCCATCGGCACCCAAATCGCCAATAACTTTAAGCGCCAGATCTTTGGCCGTCACGCCTGGGTGAAATTCCCCATTGACGGTGATCTTCATGCTTTCAGGGACACGCAGCCAGAGCGAACCCACCGCCCAAATTGAAGCCATCTCCGAGCGGCCAATCCCCGCTCCGAAGGCACCCATCACCCCAGCATGGGGGGTGTGCGAGTCCGAACCCAGGACAACTTCTCCAGGAAGAGCCAGCCCTTCCTCAACCAGCACCTGATGACAAATGCCGCGCCCGACATCGAAGAAGTACTCGATGCCCTGATCAGCAACAATTTCACGGATAATGCGGTGATTCTCAGCGTGCTTTGTGGTTGGCGCTGGAGCGGCGTGATCAATGAAAATGGCATGCATTTTTGGAGCATACACACGCTCACCACCCATGCGTTGGAATATGCCGTAAATCGGGGCTGTGTTATCGTGTGAGAGCGCCACATCGGGGGTGATCTCGACGATCTGGCCGGGTACAGTGTGATCGAGGCCAGCTTTTTTAGCAAGTATTTTTTCTGCAAATGTTTGTGCCATAGCGATTCAAAATCCTGAACCGCTAAGATGCAAAGGTCGCAAAGTCAATTTATGATTAAATCTTTGCGTTCTTCGCGCCTTCGCGGTAAAAAGCTAAACTTCTAAGCGACTTTTGAAAGGCAAGAATGTCATAAAGTCCGCGTGATGGACGATGTAGGCTTCGGTCGAGCGTTTGATCAGATCACCTTCGGCAGCGTGGGCAGCGATGATGTGGCACACTTCGGCGGGCACACCACATTCCTCGGCCAGCGAAACGCCCGAGAAGGGGTGGCGCAGGTATTTACCGTACAAACCCTGAAAGGACTTGCCATTTTCGTCGAGTTCGTACTCCAGCAGTTTGCCAACATCAGCCAAAATTGCCCCGGCGATGACGATGTCCAAACTGATAGGCAATTCATCGCCGAAGAACTCAATCATCGTTTTGGCCGCATCTCTGGCAATGTGCACCACGGAACGCTTGTGCGCCATAAAGCTGACTTTGAGATCAGGGCCGGCTAGCAAGGTAAATGGAATACGCTGCAAATCTTCGGGGGTTAGTACACTGCGCTCCAAAGCCAGCTGCCATGTTTTGGTTGTCTTGGCCCTCAAATCTAGATCTTCGATCCAAGCTAATTCAGGCCAGAGTTGATTGATATCCATGAATTTCTTCCTAACTGAGTAATCACCACAGAGACACGGAGAGCGCTGAGTTTATATAATAGTAGAGAGAAAAAATCTCCTATCCTTAGTTTTCTCTGCGAACTCTGCGTCTCTGCGGTAAATTAAGATAATTTTGCAATTATGGCATCGGCCATCTGAGTTGTGGAGGCTGCGCCCTGCTCTACCACATCAGGCTTGCCGCGCATTTTCATCATGTCGTACGTGCGTACTTTTCCTTCTTCAACGACTTCAGCAACTGCCTTGCGCATCTTCGCAGCGGTCTCGATTTCACTAATATGATCGAGCATCATACAGGCAGAAAGCACCATCGCGATGGGATTTACAATAGAATTCTCATAGTCCGCGTATTTGGGCGCTGAACCATGCGTAGGTTCGAAGACGGCAATTTCTTCGCCAACATTAGCGCTGCAAGCAAAGCCAAGTCCACCCACCAACCCAGCAAAGCCATCGGAGATAATATCGCCAAACATATTACCTGCGACAATTACGCCATAGTCTTCAGGGTTCTTGGTCAACCACATCATCTGGGCATCGATATTGGTATCCCATAGAGCAATCCCAGGATATTCAGCGGCGATCTCTTTACCCAAGGCCAACATCATGCCCGAGGTCTCACGGATCACGTTGGGCTTTTCGCATACAGTCACCGATTTGTATCCAAATTTCTTGGCGTACTCGAAAGCCGCCCGCAGAATACGCTCGGTGGCCTGACGGGTGAAGATACGCGTCGAAACCGATAATTCTTCCCGTGGCACGTCCCCAAAATTCATCGAGAACTTAGGGTGGCTCATCAGGGAGTCATAAACATTGTCGGGGGGATTGGTCCACTCAACACCGCCATAGAGGCCTTCCGTGTTCTGGCGGAAAATTACAGTATCAACTTCCGGTTCCTCAACACCACCATCTGCGCTACGGCGGATAAAATTAAGTGGATTGCCCTTGAAGGTCTGGCAGGGCCGGGCACACACATCTAAGGTAAAGTGCTGCCGCAGGGCGACTATGGGGCTGTAGTAAACCAGCCCTTGATCACGCAGTTCGGGCGCCAACTCAGCATCGGCATCTGATTTGGGTTTGGAAGTGATTGCCCCAAACAGGCCGATCTTGTGCTCTTCTAGCAGGTCTATGGTGCGCTGAGGCAGCGGGTTGCCTTCTGTGCACCAAAATTCCCAACCGATATCAGCATGCACATAATCGGCTTCGAAACCCGCAGCTTCTAAAACGCGGATCGCTTCAGGCAAGACTGCATTTCCAATCCCGTCACCGGGCATCGAGACGATGGTTCGTTTGGACATTTTTCGATTTCTCCTAGATTTCCAAAAAACTTTAACGCAGAGACGCCAAGGCGCGGAGACGCAGCGTTTTTATCATCATCTCTGCTCCTTTGCGTCTTTGCGACTTTGCGTTAACTCTCTTTTACTTGCTTAACTACATCAATCACCGTACCGTCGACCCATTTGATGGCAGCGATAATATTATCTTCAAATTGGGGAAGTTGGGGTTTCCCGCAGATGCGTTCAGCTTCTTCCTTTAACTCGTGGATAGTTTTAATGGGCAAGCCAGAATCTTTTGTTGCTGCAATGAGATCTTCTCGCAGCGGATTAATGGCAATTCCACGCTCGGATACGATCACATCAATCAACTCTCCAGGGCCACAAATAGTCGTGACTTCATCTCTGATCACAGGAATGCGATCACGGAATAGGGGGATTGGGAGAATGACCGTCTTGCCAAAAAGACAGTTCTGCCAGCCACCCATACCGTGCAACAATAGACCATCTGAATGTGTGACAACATTGCCGTTGAAATTGATGTCAACTTCAGTTGCGCCAAGGATAACCACATCAAGCAGCGAGGCAAAGTTGCCCTTGCCATGGTAGTTGTAGCTGGTAAACGGGCTGGTATCGACATGGTGGGGGTTCTCACGCATTGAGCGCACACCTTCGAGGTCGAAGGTCTGACCATCTAAAATGTGTTCGACTAAACCCTCGTCCAGCAATTCGACCAAATATTGATTGCTGCCCCCTCGGGCGAAGCGCGCTTTGATACCTTTCTCCCGCATAATTTCGCCAAAATAGTTTCCAATTGCTAACGCTGTCCCCCCAGCACCGGCTTGAAATGAAAAGCCATCACGGATAATTCCGGCTGCATCGCAAAATTTAGCGGTTAATTCAGCAATATACAATCGGTCTGGGCTCTTCGTGATGCGCGTTGTGCCTGAGACGATTTTTTCAGGGATGCCAATCTGTTCCATCTCAATTACATAATCAACATTATTGCCCTGAATTTGCCAGGGGATGCAAGGGAAGGGCACCAAATTATCGGTCACGACGATCACTTTGTGAGCATATTGCGAGTCTGCCAAGGCAAAACCCAACAAACCACAAGATGAAGGTCCACTGAGGCCGTTGGCATTACCAAAGGGGTCCGCAGTGGGGGCAGCGATGACGGCAATATCTACGACAACTTCGCCATCTTGCACGGCCTGATAGCGGCCTCCGTGAGAACGCAGCACTCCCGTTCCTTTCATTTTGCCCTGGGATGCAAAACGCCCCAAGGGGCCGTTCATGCTGCCCTCAATGTGGTGGATTGTGCCATCTTCGAGATATTCGATCAGCGGTTCATGACAGGGAAATGATGCCGAAGGGAACCAGACCAAATCTTTGACCCCCATCTCTGATGCAACCTGGAAGATTTGGTTGGCAATCAGGTCCCCATTACGGAAATGATGATGCGTCGAGATGGTCATACCATCTTTCAAGCCTGCCTCGACCAGCGCCGCCTTCAGATCAGGTTGCCGCTTGTCGCCATCATCCGGGTAATCGCCGCAGTTGCGAATCGGCGGGCCATACTTGCGCCCAATGGTTTTATGGCCGTGTGGTCCTTTGAAAGGGATCACGGGCTTTCCATTGATCTCGGTGGGGATCATACGCCCCACGGCATTTTTGACAAATTTTGTAGTCATAATAGTTTCCAAAAAGATTCACCGCCAAGACGCAAAGGGCGCAAAGATTTCTATGTTGTTCTTTGCGTTCTTCGCGCCTTCGCGGTTCATTCTTTTGATTCTTCTTTCCAGTTCTCGGATAGCAAACCAGAGCGGATGGCCAGATCGATGGTGCGCTGAGCGCGTTTGACCACGGGGGGATCGATCATCTTTGAGCCCAGAGATACAACACCTAGACCCTGGCTGGTTGCCTGATCGAAAGCATTTACTATTCTCTTAGCCTTATCGATTTCGTCCTCGCTTGGTGCAAAAGCTTCATGCACTACTTTGATCTGACGCGGGTGGATGCAGCCCATGCCGTCAAAGCCCAAGGATTTTGACTCTAACACCACAGCGCGCAAGGCTTCCATATCCGAGACATCCGAGAATACTGAATCGATGGGTTGGATGCCCGCGGCGCGCGCTGCATTGACCAGCGTGCTGCGAGCATAAAATGTTTCTTGACCTTCATGGGTGCGCGGCGCCCCTAAATCGGCGGTGTAATCCTCGAGGCCGATAGCCAATGCAACTACATTCTCCGAGGCTGAGGCAATCTCATAAGCCTTGACCACGCCAAGGGCACTCTCGATGATCGGCATCAAATAAACTGGCTGTTTAACTTTGTGTTGTTTTGAAATCTCTTGGATGCGAGTATCGACCCGCTGAACCTGATCGGCGCTCTCACACTTTGGAAGTAGGATCAGGTTGACATTGTGAGGCACCACAAATTCCAGGTCGCCCAACCCCATGGGGAGCTGGTTGATGCGCACCATGCGCTCTGCTCCATAGAAATCCACCTGACATAATGCATTCCTAACAAGGAGGCGAGCCTCATCTTTTTTATCAGGAGCGACAGAATCTTCCAGATCAAGGATGATGCCATCAGGCTGATGAATGCCCGCATTGAGCATCAACTTGGGGCTATTCCCAGGGAGATAGAGCCTCGAACGACGGTAGCGGTCTTTCGCTGTGTGGTATTGATTCTCAGGAATGACGTCGAGCAAATATTCTTTGTCAGTATCAACACATTCCATGGTCGCGGCTTCTATGCGCGCTGCCAACACAAAATCCAGCGCACCGCGATCTTCGATTGAGAGTTTGGCGTTCTCAATACCAAAATGAGTCAGGATATCATTTGCCAGCGTATTGATAGAGTCCCCAAACAACACCCCCACTTTACTTTCTATAGAGATTTCTAAACCGCCCTTTTCAGTTATTTCAAGGGTGACAAAACAATCCGATCGGATTCCCGGTCCCTTGTTTCCAGCAGTACCTATTTTTTTCAAGGTATCCTCCAGGCATCTTGCTACTTGAAAATAATCTTCGCAATACAGTATATGAAATGGGTCTCTCCGTCAAGTGACAACTGTCTTTTGGTTTTGAGATTCCCCCATAAAATTGGCTTTCGATGATTTATCCAGAGGGCAAGGTAAGTACAACGCGAGTATACTCGCCAGGTTCAGTCTCTGTTGTAAGCGAACCGCCTATCAGTGCCATCATTGTGCTGTGTAAGGCTAAACCATATCCGCTCGGATGATCTCCACGCTTCCTGATATGTCCTAACCCAGCGCCATTATCTTCTATTATTATCTGCGCATTCGTTTCACTTCTTGTGGCTATGCGAAGGCTGAGAGGGCGGTTTGATACCCTCCCATGCTGTGCGGCGTTACGAATTGCCTCCCGAGCTGCATAGTAAATCACCTCAGCAGATACTATTGGAAACAATCGACTTTTTTCTTCTATATCTGTTGAAACCTGCCATAATACTTCATCAAACGCACGGCTCAATTCTTCATCGACCGCACGGTGCAGTGCGGCCAAAACGCCCATCTTTTCCACATCTGGTGTAGCGATTATGGGAGATTGTCGCAGCAGTTCAGCGATCTGTTGATGGATTTCACTAAGTTCTTTGATGGCGGTTGAGCGATCCACAACCCCGCTGCTCAACTCCAACATCGCCGCATGAAGTTGGGGTAAAACTTCGTCATGCAACACCCTGCGCGTGTTCCGATCTAGAACCTGCCCTTCTGCCATCTGCTGACGCTGTAAAGCCATTAATCGCTGTGCCATCACTGCACTGGCATAAGTATCCAGTAATCTCTCACCGGTCGTTCGGGCAATGTCTATCTCCTCCTGAGAATAGAGGCCACCATCAATCTTAGGTCCAAGATACAAGACTCCTATCAGACCACGTTCACTCCAAAGGGGTACAGCCCAAACCCACACCCCATTTGTGGCACGATGCAAAGGGACACCGATCTGTTCAGGGGATTCAAGGATGCCTTCCAAAGATGGAAGATTGCCTGGCTCATCGCCGCTAGGATAAATAAATGGCTCATCAATGAGTCCAGCAATTGATCCTAACGGTAACAAAACCGCCCGTTGCAAACCAAGCACATCCTCAGATAACGCTTGAAATAGAGACAACAAATCTATCTCATCTGATGGCTGCATGACAAAACGTTCTAACACCCCTTGTCCGGAAACAAAGGGGCGCAAACTTTTTACATATCGTTCACGTTCTTGGAAGGATCGCCAGCTTACCAAGGCAAAAAAGGCGATTATCAACAACCCGCTCAGTAGAACAATATAAATTGGGCTGGCTCTAAATACCAAGCCAGCCCCCATTATGATAGCAAAACCAGCACCCAGGATCACAGCCCTGCGCCAATAGCGCGCCATTCCCCGGCGGGGCATACTTTCTCCAGTGAAAATCTCATAAAAAGTTACGGCCTGACCCATCAGGAACACCGATATCGCGATCAGTGCTGAGATTGTCAAATCGAACCAGGCAATCGACATAGATAAGCCACGGTAATCAGTTGGTAGGCGCGCACTGCGTGTGACCCAAAACATAGCAGCACCAACAAACAAGGAGACAATAATTTGGGTGAGGGTGGCAGCCATCAGCCATGGACGGGCGCGTCTCCGTGCTTGGTCCCCCATAATCCTCAACGATGGTGCCGGGTGACGCAAAACATCAAGAGACAACACAAGGCACAGGAAAATATAGAAAGGATATACCCACACCAAAAGGGGGATGCCACCCATTGAAAGGGTGGTGGTTAATTCAAATTGTGCGATCTGATCGAAGGAGGGCAATGGATTGGCGAAGATCATTAGAACGATGACAACCAAAGCCAGTGTGCTTGTAGCTACAAACCAGATCCAATGCCGACGATAAAGCCGCGTTGTTGAGCCATCCCAAAAACCCCCAAACCAGAGCATGACGATATACCAGGCATAGGGGATAGTTACAACTGGAACCCAACCAACATGCCACCAGAAGTTTAGGCTTTGACTAAATACTGCAAAGCCATGATCGAGAATGATTGAATGACTGAGAAAGAAGATGCCCCCCATGATTAATTCCGCAGCGACTAGCCACAACCCCCAATCTCGTCGCTGGGCGTTGAGCACCACCGTGAAGCCCAACCAGAGCAGCACAATGGTATTGAAAAGCGACACGGCCATGATGGTCCAGTTCAGGAGCCAGTGATCAGTCATGGTCAGTGAACACTTGTCAGTGAGAAGTGGACAGAATTTCGTTTACACATCATCGTTTTTTGAAATTGCACGTCCATCCATTGATAAAGGGGTTCCCCGCTGATCCCATTGTAGCAATTGTCCGGTCTGAACGATCAGTGCGGCGCGGGTACGGGCAATCTTTTCGTCCGTGGGCGAATCTTTGAGACCCCAAACGGTGTAAATCTGCCCGTTGACGCGGCTGATGGTGCGTTTGTCGCGGAATCCTAGTTTGGCAGCGATTTGTTCATTGGTCATGCCTTGCGCCAGCATGCGGGCTACAACCTGCTCATTGGGTTCTAGTAAGGCCATGGGATTATGTTGATCCTTTTGATGGACTTCTTGCACACGCGCCTCGATATCGGGATCGATGAAACTACGTCCCGCTACGGCGTCTTTCAGCAACGGCAGGATCATCTCTGGCAAAAGATAATTTGACTTGCGCACATAGGCATAATGGCTCAGAATACCGGACTGACGAAAATCGCGGTAATAGGCATCATCATCTTGAATGGAGTAAAAGACAACCGGCATGCGGGGGAATTCTCGCCGGATGGCAATGGCGGTCTGAATGCCGTGCATTTCACCAGCTAAATGGACATCCATGAGAATGACATCAAGGAGACTTCCAAGGTCTTCAGAGACTTCGGAAGTCTGAAGACAAAATTTCAGCGCTTCTTCACCGCTCTCGCAATTATGAACCGTCTGGATTTCTCCGGTAGCTTCCAAGCCGGATTTCAGTGCGGATCGTAATTTGGGGTTATCTTCGACAATGATGAGTTTGAGCATTTGGAAATTAGAGGTTTGAAGTTGGAAAGATGAAATGTTTTCTGGCAGAAATGATAGTCGCTATGGTGAAGAGAAGTGGTAGGCCAATGACCACTATCAAATGATAACTCTGAACTGGTATCTCTTGCAAGATGTTCATTTCAGTTGGTGGGAATTGGAGAATCGTCAAAAGCTCAGGGAACGAGACACGAAGCAGCGTCTTGACCGTATTGGTCAGCAACATCCCCAAGCAACGACAGGATTCCCAATCCCATTGTGATTTGAATTTGATTTTTTAGGTTCTTCATGATTTTTCCCTTCACATAACTAATGCCTTGTGCAAGTATTTTTCTAACGTCTGTCATTCTGAGCGTGCCAAATCATTTGGAAAACTTACACATCAAGCTATCTACCTAAAAATCAAAGGCATCGCAACGATAAGGAACAAACCCCAGGCAAAGTAGAAATTCGTCCCAAAGCTGAATACTTGCTGAAGGGATTCAACCCACTTTTCTGCCCCAGCCTTGAACTGCTTGATAATTAAGCCAGCCAGAATTCCAATATTGATAGTATTCCACCCAATCACTGTCAGGCGATTGACCGTAATACCCCATTGCACTGTGCGGTACACCGTTGCGGACATAGCATAGATGCTGATCAACGCCGCCAGAATGGCAACTGCCAGAATGCCGGAACGCAACCATTTCTGCATTTCTGGGGAAAGTTCTTTAGGACGAATTGGGGTTGCGCCTAGCAGTAATCCCATAATGCCAAATAACATTAAGTTATAAACAATGAGCACTTCGCGCTGTTTGAAAGGCTCCATAAAATTAAAGGGGATTACAAAGACATAAACCACTAATACAGCCAGGGTAAGCGGGAGAAGTAATCGCATCATTGTGGCGATAAATTTGCTCAATCCCTGGGTGAAATCTTGTGCACTTGGCGCCACAATTGGATCGTAAATGGTTGCCACAGCTAACGTTGGCAGAAGGCCATAACCACCAGCAATCACCAAACGCATCCACAGATCGGGAATAGTTACGTTCAAAGCTGCAAACATGCCAAAGGTGATTCCACCCAAAACCGCACCAAAGATCAGGTACAGCCCGGCGGTGATCATCGTCTCGATGGATTTAATCAAAAAGGCGAAGCGATCCTGATAAGTTGAACGCAATCCTAATACGGAAATCCCAAGTGTGACCCAGGCTGCCAATGGTAAATGGATAGCCATCAGATCCAAATAGCGATCCTGGTATTTTCCCGTCAATCCCGGGGAGATCAAGAAAACATATAACCCTACCAGGATCAAGCCAACGACAGTCAAACCTGCCCGCTGATAATGACGTTTTGCTGTCCCAGAAAGAAATGCTACAGTGAAAATCGTGGCGATGGGTGCCCAAAACATAACCAAATAAGGTAAATGATCGAGGAACAAGGGTCCGTTGGTATCGGTGATCAACCAGAAAATTAAGCCTGAGATTATACTCAGAGGGATGGCCAACTTCCAATTGACTCCGTCTTTCTTCTCCTTTACATCGCTAGGTACGACTTGCTGCAATCGGTAATACCAGGCCGCCAACAAGACATTCTCCGGCATCTGTTCATATGCAGCTATCAGGGAAGATTGGAAGATCGAATTTTCTCCACTCTCCAATACATCTTGATATAGCGCCTCCATCTGTTTTGGATCATCACTGGCGTTTTTGATATCTTGAAGGTAATCCATCCTTCACCTCCTGAACTATGATTGGCGATTAGATGAGTTGAGCGTATCAGAGCGAAAGGTCAACGTCAAGCACCTGAGTGCTTAAATTTCAGGACTCAAGCGGTGGATATTGGGAAGCTCAACTCATAAAATGGGCGTCATGAAAGTTAAAATGATCCTCCCAGCACTGACTGAGGCCAAATCTCCATTTTTCAGGCCGATCAAATATTCGCTCTTCCCCCCGCTTGGTTTGGCCACCCTGGCAGCATACCTGCCTCCAGAGTGGGATATAGAAATCGTAGACGAGCATGTTGAATCTCTTCGTCTTGATGACAAGCCTGATCTGGTAGTAATCCAGGTGTATATTACGAATGCTTACCGCGCCTACGAAATCGCTGATCATTATCGGGTGCAAGGTGCCTATGTTTGTCTTGGCGGATTGCATGTAACCTCGCAGCCAGATGAAGCAGCCCAACACGCAGACACTTTATTCATTGGTCCAGGCGAAGATACCTGGCCTCAGTTCCTCGCTGACCTACAAACCTGGTTCCCTCAAAAAGTGTATCGGTCGCATAATCGTAGCCTAGTTGGTGCCCCCCAACCTCGGCGCGATCTCATCAAGAGGCACCTGTACTTAGTGCCCAACTCTATCGTTGTTTCGCGCGGCTGCCCCCATCGTTGTGATTTCTGCTACAAGGAAGCCTTCTTTCAAGGCGGCAAATCTTTCTACACGCAAAGCGTTGATGCCGCATTGAGTGAAATCGAATCCCTCCCCGGAAAACATCTCTACTTTCTTGATGATCACCTTTTCGGCAACCCCCATTTTGCATCGTCTCTCTTTGAGGGTATGCGCGGCATGGGGCGTGTTTGGCAGGCTGCGGCAACGGTCAACTCCGTCTTGCAGCCTGGATTGCTCGAAAAGGCTGCTCATGCCGGGCTGCGCAGTCTCTTCCTTGGGTTCGAAACACTTGATCCCAAAAATCTGCGCGCCCAACATAAATATCAAAACCTAAATTGGGATTACAACGCGGCCATAAAACGTCTGCGTGATCTTGGCGTGATGGTCAATGCAAGCTTTGTCTTCGGCATGGATCATGACAACGAATCCGTTTTCGAACGCACTGTGGCGTGGGCCGTTGAACAAGGCCTCGAGACAGCCACTTTTCACATCCTGACTCCTTATCCGGGCACAGCACTGCACCAACGGCTAGATTCTCAAGGGCGAATTACCAGCCAAAACTGGGATCTTTACGATACACGTCACACAGTTTTTAAACCAGCCAAAATGAGCGCGGAAACGCTTGAAGCCGGTTATTGGCGCGCTTATCGAGATTTCTATCGTTGGGGGTCGATCTTGAAGGGATCTTCATCCAAAGAGCTTTGGAGCCAGCGCCTGAGACATCTAGCCTATTCTGGTGGTTGGAAAAAATTTGAACCACTTTGGGATTGGGTTATCCGCATAAAGAGAGTGGGAAATTTAATCCCTCTGCTTGAGACGATACTAAGCAGCACATCGGCAAACCAAAAAAGTGGAATGATTTTACATAGTATGGGCGGCTCAACTGGGTCCCAAGAGAGAACTCGCGCCGCGCTGGATCCACGTTAAATAAAAATACCTGGCGCTGCTTGTGAAGGCATGCCAGGCATTAGGGTTTCGATAGGTTATGCTCGCTCTACACTCACGGGTTGGTTATGAAGAGTGATATCTCCTGCATTGCTGAATACGTTGGATACGAATTTTTCTGGGATATCTACAAAGGTTGTGTGATCCTGAATGAATATCTTGCCAATCGTTTTCCCTGGAATATTGGCAACCGATGCGATAGTGCCAACGATATCTTGGGGCCGCACACCTTGCCTTTTCCCGCGGTCAAGGCGCAACCGCACCATGCCCGTCTCGTGAGACTGCTTGCCAGGTTTGGCACCGTTTTTGCGGCTAAATCGTTTCGACTCGGATTTATACTTTCCAGATGTCGTTGTACGCACTTTTTTGATCGCAGCAATGGGGCGCTGTTTTTCTCCAGCACGGGCTAACTTCAAAGCCACAGCAGCTATCTCTAAGGGATCGTTACCAGCCTCGACCAATGTTTGCACAATCTCACGTTCGCGGTTGCAGCGGCCACGTTTCAGCCATTTGTCTACCTGAGTAATTAATTTAGCTTCTCGATGCAACTGGATTTCATCGGGGGTTGGCAAGGTCTCTCTCGTCATTTTCTGACGAGTATATTTCTCAATTCTGCCTAAGCGCCATTGTTCTGCAGGTGTGAGAAGTGTGACAGCAATGCCAGTTTTTCCAGCACGGCCTGTCCGGCCAATGCGATGGACGAAATATTCAGGATCTTGCGGCAAATCGTAGTTAAAAACATGGGAAATATCGTCTATATCCAAGCCGCGGGCGGCGACATCGGTGGCAACTAAAACGTTAGTTTTGTGATCTCGAAAACGCTTTAGTATTTGAGTCCGTGCTTGTTGGCTAAGATCGCCGTTCAATGCTTCGGCAGGAAATCCGCGTTGTGTCAATTCGCTGGCCAGTTTGCCGCTGCCAACACGGGTTTTGGTAAAAATTAGCGCGCTGGTGATTT
>JADHTJ010000090.1 GCA_016785015.1 Anaerolineales bacterium | reverse complement strand
AAGGCATGGTTGAAGCGTCGTCAAGGACAACCTGCGGAAACGGCTGTTACGCAGGCCCAAACGGGATTTGAGTTTTGGGTCACCCAGTCCTCGCGTGGGTGATTTCCACCCCTTACGAACTCCGGCGTAAAGTGCCTACCTAACGTCACAAACCAATGAACCTTCGGAACGGAGTAACCCATCGATGGCTCTCCTTACAGGAGAAGGCAACCAGCCGTATGCTCCGGTGGGTGGGATGGCCCAAGAAGCTAAGGCCTGGGGTAATGCCCAGGATATGCAGACGTGGGCCGGGTGCTCAGGAAGGTAGAGGGCTTCCAAGTGTCAAGGCTTTAGACGCACGGGTTCGCCCGTAGCGAAAGCGATGTTACACGAAGAAGGCATCTGCCAAGTCTCAGCAGTTGGAAAGATTCAGTTGCTGCGATGCCAATGACAATGGCCTGGGTGTCTAGGAGCCGGATGAGTTCGAAAGTCTCAAGTCCGGTTCTGAATTGGCGGAGGGGTCAGCGATGATCCCTCCGACCATAACTTGTGCATACCCGCCCGTCTTTTTTGTTTTTCTCCTGCTCACTCCGTCTTTCCAACACTTTCTGTCAGAACAACAAAAAACTCATCAACTCTATTCTAATCGATTTTCTCCTGAACTTCTTTTTGATAATTGACCGTTCTCATCTCTCACCTTTTCCAAACCGCAACTTTTCGTTTTCTAAAGCGTGCTGTTCAAAAGTATACACGCAAGAGTTGTCAGAAACATCGGCCAAATACCCAAAAACAGCCGGTTTTCGCCCGTTTTGATAAACTGCCTGACAACTTGTGCGTGTACACGTTCAAAAACGGCTGTCGTATCAAAAGAAAAAAAGGTTTTGATGCTCTGGGCTAAAAACCGAACTCTTTTTGAGTACCCGCCGCTAGGGATGCACAACGAGTTATTCACCGGCTTGGCGGCTTTGCACGGCTCCGCACTTTTGGAAACTGGATTCTTTGCCCCGAACCGTCGTTTTAGCGGCCGCTTTAGCCAAGTCCGGTGCAATTGGGGTTGTGCAGCTTTGTGTTAATTCTACCAATGATTTTTCTTCATGCAGCAACGTTTTTCAAAATTCTCAGCACTAATAGTCTCGCAAAAAATTTTGTGCAGTTAAAAGTGCTAGCCAAAAGCTATTTCTGTGATATATTTGGTAGAATGGTGGAGATAGACGCTATCCGTTGAGTGCAAAGTTCTTAGTCTATTAGAAAATCTTAAAAAAGTGTTGTGATTATCATGTCAAGAACTTATTTGTCGGGCAAATGCTTGCGTGAAAGAAAACTTTTAATTCAGGTCAAGAAAAGGAAAAGCTAAGATTTCAGAATGCTTTAGGCAGGTTGCCAAAAACATAGAATCCCATCAACAGTAGAGTAGTTTAATGATCACTCAGGAACAATATCAGCGTATCTCCCGAAGCCTACCTGTTTTACAGCATGCAAATACACGCATGCTGCGAGAATTTCAAGATACTGCCTTCTATGCGCGTATTCCAGCTGGCAGTGATGTTTTCCTTGAAGGCGACCGCGCTGATGCGATTGCCTTATTGCTTTCAGGAATAGTGCGAGTTTACAAAATCGGTGAAACTGGACGGGAAATCACACTATATCGTTTTGGGCTAGGAGAATCCTGCATTCTGACCGCGAATGCCATTCTCAGCCAAAAATCCTTTCCCGCAATTGCCATTGTGGAAGAAGATGCTGAAGCGGTGATGATTCCTGCAGAAGCATTTCGAGATTGGGTGTATCGTCATGATTTGTGGCGTGAGTTTGTTTTCGATTTGCTCTCTGACCGTCTTTCAACGATCATAACAATAATAGATGAAGTTGTATTCCAGCGCATGGACCGACGTGTTGCAGTATGGCTGATAAAACAGTCCGCTCTCAAAAATCCGGTACACGTTACCCACCAAGAGATCGCGGCAGACCTGGGAAGTTCCCGCGAAGTAATCAGCCGCATTCTCGAAGATTTTTCGAGGGCAGGGCTGATTGAGACAGGGCGCGGAATTATCGAAGTTCTTGAATCGATTGAATTGGAAGAGCGGGCCGCTGTGTGACTTTGTCACAGACAAGGCAGGCGAAATTTCATATAATCGGATTATCAATTCATCTACAAAAGGAGATTTATCATGAAACGCAATATGTCTAACATTGACCGCACTATCCGTGTTGTTTTAGCCGCATTATTCGTATACCTATACTTTGGCGGTATCGTGACCGGCACACTCGGCATTGTCCTAGTCGTGCTTGGTGGAGTGTTCCTGCTGACATCCTTCGTCTCTTTCTGCCCACTCTATACGCTATTCAAATTCAGCACATTCAAAAAATAAGTAAGTCTAAAGGATCAGAGTGGATGAGAAATCGTCCACTCTAATTTTTTAACATGAACCTCAGTGAATTCCAAAATAAGATTTCTGAAGCAGGCAACCCGGTAGTGGTTGATTTTTGGGCAACCTGGTGTATGCCTTGCAAGATAACCAAACCCATTCTTGAAAAACTAGCGAAAGAATACATTGATAGGGTAGATATCTTGCCGATTAATGCAGACGACTCTGGCGAACTTCTTAAACATTTTAATATATTTGGTATCCCAACCGTTCTGACCTTTTACAACGGCAAAGAAGTTGGCCGCGTCACAGGTGTGAAAAATGAAGCCGGGTATCGGGCAATGTTCAACGCGCTTGTCGAGGGAAAGAATGTAAAATTACCCATTGCTCCTTTTGAGCGCATGCTCCGGCTTGGTGCTGGGATTCTGCTCGGAGTGGTCGGATATTCAACCAACAACTGGCTTGTTTTAGGTATTGGGGGACTGATAGCTTTCCTAGGTGTATATGATCGTTGCCCAGTGTGGACAGCCCTCACAGACATGATATATAGGAGATAATATCGCTCCAACGCATAATATGCGCTTATTTTCATACAATTGTCATTCTACTGATAGGGAGGGAGTTGCTTTGTTTTTTTAAATAAACAATCTCATCGAAAAACATACCATCAGCTAATTTTGACTAGCGTCCAATATAATTTAGCTGCACAACGTTGGCGTTAAGCGCCCGCCGACTTACCAAGATTCGACTATTTCATTATAGCCAAACTTTGCAAATTTCGCGCCGCTTACCCTCCGCCAAAGGCGGGTCGCTTGCACGCGGGGTTAGTTGCCATTTCACAAAACCATAGTATGAGTGCAACCCTGCGCCCAGTTTTTCGAGATAAATCCAAAGCTTATTGTTGCCCTTTACCGCTCTCAATTATACACAAACTTCCATCTGTTTTTTCCTGAACGAATCCAAGTACTCATTTGCGATTTCAAACCATCAATGAAAATATTTGCCCGACCAGCCATTCTCCCTGAATAGTTTCATCTTCGCTGCCACAGTAACCTTTCGAAAATAGAAAAACTTCCAAGCGTTAAATTACCAAACTTCTAATACTTTTCGATAGCGAAAAAAGTCTTACGAATGTACATTTTTGGCGAATGGCAAAATGCTGACTTGAACAAGCTGACACTCTTATCGTCGATACTTTTCGTTGACTAAAGGGCTGCCCTTGCGATGATTCTCGAAGATGAAATATATGACTTTTCGTAAACTGTGACCTTATGGAAAAGAAGATCACCTGAACGAATAATTATCGATTTGCTATTAATTTTCAATGGCGGAATATGATCTCTTATGAATTGAAGGGTTCTTTGGGCGTAGGGTGGAACGTCTTAAAAAAAGGAAAATCACCAAACTGGATTGTCTTCCATTTCCATCATGGCAACTAACGGGGGCGTAACCTGCTCGCCGACTTTGCCCCGAAACTATTGTAAACCAAAACCATCTCTTGCAAAAAACGCGCCGATTCCCGGAGCCGAAGGCGAGTCAGTGTTAACGCGGGGTTAGCACGCTCTTGCATTTTCTCTCTACCGAAAAGACAGGAACAGTTTACGCCTACTTGCTAAATGTGTTGTCAAGACACACTTTCCAAAATGTTTTCTAAATGCGCTGTTTATGGGCGGTTCAATAACTCTACTGTATCGCTGGTTTTTTCGTCCAAGGAAATAAGGATAGAAATACCCTCTCCCATAGCATAGAATGTCAAAGCTAAACCGCCGCCATTTAATATGATAAAGAGGCTTATCAACAATCCGCCAACCAAACCTGCACCGCTAAATAAACCAGAAGGGCTTGAATAACCATAACCGCCTAACTCTCTACCCAAGCTATCCAATGCTGCTCCTCCCAATATACTGGCGGCACAGATTCCAATCACGGTCAATAGCGTAACAATCCCCGCAATTATTCCAAGTATCTTATAAATCGCCCCAATGGTTCTGAGTGCTTTATGTTTCTTCTCCATTTTTTCTCCTGGTATAAAGGATTTTGTAGGCGGCTGACAACGCAACCACCGATTTGTAGGATAATTAACCTCCGCCCCACCATACGGCGAGGTTGGGTCTCATTGTAAAAAATGGGAGACGCACATTCGATTTTTTTCTGTCTTGACCTCGCCGGTGGTAACCAACCCATGAATAGGAGGTATCTGTCATGAGCAAGAAACCTAACTCCCATGTACGAGGCGAGCGCGGTCAAGCGTTCGCCAATCTCATCCGAGGCATCCCATCGGAGCAAATCCTGTGCGTCTCCCTTGACATCAGCAAGTACTTTCACGTTGTCATGATGCACAACGGACTGGGCGAGATCGTGAAACCGGCCTTTGAAATCGATTTCTATCAGAGCGGGTTCGATCAGCTCTGTCAGGTGATTGATCAGGCCACAGATGAAACGCAAGCCCAGGTTGTGTTGATTGGCATGGAACCGACCAGTCACTACTTCGAGAACCTGGCCCGGCATCTGTTGCAACAGCCTCGTCCCGTGACTTTGATCAACAGCTTTGCGGTCAAGCAGAACCGGGGGCAGCAGATGATGCACCGTGAAAAGACCGATCCGATTGACTGTGGTGCCATCGGCGACTTGCTGCGACGTGGCGAAGGCACACCTTACAAACCTGCTACCGGTGTCTATCTGCAACTGCAGCAACTTGACCGAGTGCGCCTGAGCAAGGTCAAGATCGAGGGCATGCTCAAGAACCAGATCATTGCTCATCTCGACCGTATCTTTCCAGGCTTGGTGATCCTGGGCAAAGCGGCCCGAGAGCGCTACACGCCCTTATTCCAGGTCAATTTCTGGCAGTGCAAAACCTTGCAGCATCTCATCCGGGTCTGCCCTGACCCTCACCAACTGGTCCGGATGACCCCAGAACAGCTCGTTCAGGCTTTCCGGGCTCATAACTACCGTCTGGGGCACAAAATCGCAGCCAAAATCATCGCTCGTGCTCAAATTGCGCTTTTGCCAGAACCCGAGCTGGTGTCCATCCGCTGCGAACTGTTGCAGCATGACCTGGACTTGCTGGAAGTCGTCCAGACCCACATTGCTGAACTCGAGCAACGTCTGACCGACTTGGTTGCCCAGACCCCTTTCCAGGTCTGGGTCCAACTCAAAGGCCTCAGCGCTGTCCAGGTGGCCAGCCTGGCCGCGGCCATCGGGGATCCCAACAACTACTCCCACGCCGGTCAAGTTTTTCGCCGTTCCGGTTTGGTCAGTGGTCGCAACGACTCCGGCAACCGCCAACGCAAAGGCAAAGGTAACTCCATCGTCAAGGTTGGCGATATCTATCTGCGCCGCGCTTTGATGAGTGTTGTCACCACCCTGCTTTTGCACCAACCCGTCTTGGGTCGCTACTATCGCAAGTTGTGCCGCAAGAAACACCCAGGCGTCGCTCGCGTCGCCACTGCCCGTAAAATGGTTGCGATCCTCTGGGCTACTTTGCGCGACCAATATCCTGTTTCGCTGATCTCTTGTAAAGGTGCTACGATGTAACCTCAACTACTTCACGTCGCAGATCATCTCTGCATTTGCTTTCCTGTATGCCTGATCCACATCTTCCTAATGGTGTGTCAGGACGGTCCGGAGGCCAGCCGTTTTTCTCCTTGAGGCTCGCCCTCGTACTAAAGCTTGGACTGCCCCCGGACCGTGACCTGAACCCCTGAATAGCGTAAGGTGAACCTCTGCTTGCCACGCTCGCATACCAGGATAGGGATAACAGGTCCGCCTATCTCTTGCTAGTCGCCCGACCGCTTGGGTTGGTTTGGTCACAGTCTTGCACTTGGCTCTTGCAGTTCATATTTCTTCCGCGACTCCAAATACTCTCTTTTTGTGAGCTATCTTCACTCATCTTTTTGTAAAGGACTTGACATCTTGATAGTAAGCTTTGAAATTGAAGTTTCATATTCTACAACTTCATGATTCTTGCTTAAATCGTTTACGAGCCTGCCTGCCCACCCAAACAAATCCTATTATTCCGGCAAACGGAACCGCACCGCATATAGGTGGGAGTCCACGTCCTGTATCATCCGCAGGAGTAATTGTTTCAGAAAGTGGGCTAGTATCAGTCATTGCCAATGATGTATCTGTTTCAGTGATTGGCGTAGATGACGGCACAAAAGTTGGTTCAAGGGTTGGTTCGTATTCCTCTTGCTTGAAGAATATCGCCTCAATGATGGAATACCAGCTTTCTTGTCCTAGATTGTTGAAAGTGGTCACAGCAAAATAATAATTTTTGCTAGGATCAATTCCAGATAAAGTAACAGTAGTGATGTTTTTAAATTCGATCGGGGAATTACCTTCAACGATGCCTGTCCCCTCGTATTGGGGCAAAGGTGACTCGGTGTCATAGTAGACTCTATAACCCCAGCCGTCAGTGAAACCAGGATGCGCGTTCCAGGAGAGTATGATGCTATTCTCCTCAATGTCAGCATTTACATTTGTTGGAGGTGGAAATGGCGCATCAGAACTGAGCATATCAAGATACGGGACAAACAGTAACTTGCCTCTACTGCTATCATCATACCAGTCGTATACACCTTCTAAAATGTCTAAGTCTGATACAGCCCCCCAATAGTTGTCAGCACCGGGTACATCATCAGGAGAAACTAAAACAAAATCATAGGGCAAATTGCCATAAATATTATTGCGAGTTAGTTGAGGCGTACCATCTACGGACACTCCACCTGCTGTATCCGCGTTAGGGGTTGCGGCATTGCCAACTACAGTGTTGTTATGAAATACTCCTGAACTGCTGAAGTAAACTCCAGAACCATTGGTGGAAACAAGATTGTTATTTACAGTATTGCCACTCATTGTAACCATTGATTCGCCAAAGGATGAGTATGAAGAAGCATATACACCACCTCCAAATTCATTTGCAGAATTATTACTTGCTAAACGACAGCGCATCGTTTAGTGCCTGGATGACAGCAAAGCGTAGAGATTAGAACATTAACATTACGACAGCGCATCGTAGAGATTCGTGGCGGAGAACACCGTCAATAATCGGGCGAATAGTGTAAAACATTCCGTCAGATGCAGGTATAGTGTCTTCCGGTAGCCGCCAGCTATCGAGAAGGAGGACACTCATGCGTGATGAACTATCGACTCGCCAAGCGGCCATTCGGCTGCGTTTGGCGGGGGAAAAGATCGAAAGTATCTGTGGAACATTACATCGTTCTGAAGCCTGGTTCCACAAGTGGTGGCAGCGCTATCTAGAGTCTGGGCCAACTGGATTGTACGATCTGACACGCTCCAATCGGCAGGTAGTAAACCGAACTCCACCTCACATTGAACGCGCTGTTATCAGCATACGTCGGCGATTGGCCAAACGAGCCACTGCCTCGACGCGTTACAGCTTGATCGGTGCAGCGCAAATTCGGTCTGAGTTGGAGAAGTTGGATTACTCACCTTTGCCTTCCTTGCGCACTATTGATCGCATAGTAGCGCGTGCCGGGTTGACCTGCCCACCGCTCCGTTTAGCACCACGCCTGGCCCGAACGGCATATCCAGGGCCACAAGCTGCGGATAGCAACCAGGTCCATCAAGTTGATTTCGTTGGCCCGCGCTATTTGAAGGGCGACAAAACTCGATACTACTTCCTGGTTTGCAAAGATGTCTTCGACCAGGCTGTTTACATCGAATTCGTCGCTAATCGGCAGAGCAAGACCGTACTGGCTTTCTTGGTTCATGCTTGGCAGCACCTGGGCTTGCCGGATATCGTTCAGTTCGACAATGGTCGAGAGTTCTGCGGTTGGAGTACAGCTGCACGTTCTCTCTGCCGTGTCATCCGTCTGAGCTTGCGGCTTGAAGTGGAAGTGCTCTTCATTCCCAAGAGTCAACCATGGCACAACGGCTCCGTCGAACAGTTCAACGGCTGGTTCCAACCTTTGCTGCTCAAGCGATCATACCGACGCCCATGCGATGTCCGGCGCCAAGTGCGGCGGTTGATGACCACGGTCAATGAGCAGCATGTGCACGTGCGACTTGGTCAACGCACAACTGCCCAGTATCGGCGAAGTAAGCGTCTACGCAAGTTGCCAGCAGACTGCGAACTGCATTCTCAACAACTGCCAATCTCCGTTGGTAAGGTTTCCTTTATCCGTTTGGTGAGCGCCAATGGCAATATCAGTATCTTGGGTCAACGTTTCAAGATCGGCAAGCGCCTCAAGTTTCAGTATGTCAAAGCAACGCTGTACACCAAACTACAAGTCCTGAAAGTCTATCTCAAAGGGCGTTTACTAAAGCAGTTTGATTATAAACTGTCGCATCAGTAAACGACAATCTCTACGCGAAGCTGGCGGCTATTTCGCTAAAAAACTCTACGATGCGCTGACGGTACTTTCCGCCTTAAAACTACACCATGATCCGCTGTCGTTTAGCAATTACTAAAAATGTTTCCACTCACATTAGCGTTCGCGTAGCAGCTATAAGCATTAGTGTGGGCATAAATATGTAACCCTCCCCCGTTTCCCTCGGTAATGTTGCCATGGACAATATTGCTACTCACATCGACACTGGCATTGTACTGGCCAAAGGCATACGCGTAGATTCCACCACCATTATACGTTGCAGTGTTTTCACTAATTACATTGCTAATCACTGTGACAGATATGTTGTCGTCAACATAAGTGTCACTACCGGCATAAGCATATACACCGCCACCCTCAGAAGACGAATTGCCAACAACAGTGTTTTCTGTCAATGTACTATTATGAACAACGTATACTCCTCCGCCCCTTGAATAGCCAGGAGAAGAATGAGCCGAATTGCCATTGATTCTATTTCCAGTTGCCATGCTATCAAACAAATACAATCCTCCACCATACGAGTTGGCGGTGGACTGGGAGCAATCGGCCTCTGCGCTTGTGGAATTGTCATTGATAATGTTCTCGGTTACGATGCTGTCCCAGGCATATATGCCGCCACCAAGTGCATAAGCACGACAGCCTTTGGCTTTGATGATGTTACTAACCACTGTGTTCCCTGATATCGAGCTATATTCAGCGTATATTCCACCACCATGGACATTAGCTTCATGTGGGTAATTTCTACTAACAGCAACAGAGCTGCCACTCACGTTATTGTCCTTCACGGAACTGAATCTAGCATAGATACCTCCACCGAGAATGCCGTCAAATACTTCACTAACATCAGCTACTTCAATTGATATGTTGTTTACAGTGTTGGCAATTACTGCACTATATTCGGCATAAATTCCGCCACCGTACAAGTTAGAAGCACTATTAGCGACTTTTACTGAGTTGTTACTGATAACATTGTTGGTAATAACGCTAGGAGATGCCTCTGTACCAACATTGAAAATGCCACGGGCGGTATTGTTTTGCACAGTGCAATGATTAATCATTAGAGAGCGAGCAACTATGACACTTTCCGCTTGGTTGCCTCCATATTCCACAACACAGTGGCTCATGATGCTTCCGCCAACATAATTATTTCCAGAATCTATTGTTGTAGTTATAGCTGTACTAGTGAATTCGATGTTACCCCAATCGCCAGGTGCAGGACTATCTTGGTTAGAAGTAAAAACAATTGGGGTGCTATCCGTACCCTGAACAATTAGTTCTCCGTTAACTTGCAGTTTTGTTCCGCTATTGAATTTTACGATGACACCCGGCTCCACGGTAAGTTTCACTCCTTCCCAGACTTCAACGCTTGCTACAACAATATATGGACTATTAGATACTGTCCATACTGTATCAGTAGTAATTGGGCCACCCACATCTGTTGAGGCGTGAACGGGCAATGTATTAATAAGAAAAAGTGATGTAAGTAGCACAATGCTAATAGAAAGCTTGAGACACGTATTCACCCAAGTGTTGAATGATTTTATGAACATGGCATCCTCCTTGTGAAATCTATGTTTTATTACGAAAGCGTGCTAACTGTCAGTTCAGCGGCTTGGCGGCTCTGGGCTACAGCCATTCGCAAACCCGAACCAAACTGAGCAAATTCGGCCGCGTATCACCTTGGCGAAGCCAAGTCCGCTGCAACGTGGGTTGGGCGGCTGTTCATTTTTACATAACCTATGCTCGAAATTCTAACCTTTGCCTTACAGCATAACAAAAAATTTTCTGCATTTTTTATAACAAAACTGTTGTAAAATTGACCACATTTTTTATGATACGTGGTCATTTATTCAAATCTCGACGAATAAAGATGCGATAACCGAGTTTACAATCCTAACTGTCGATTATGTTATAAAGCCTTTGGTGGGAGTAATTACCGATTTGAACAACCCATTTGGAACCAATGCCGCAGCATATTAGCAAGAAAACAGTTTTTTGGCTTGAATTATTCTAAACCAGGGAAATTCTTGTTGTTAGAAATATTCTCTAAAAAACTACTCCCGATTTCCAATTATGTGGCAGCCTTATCCAGAGAAAGAACGCAAGATTAGTTTTTTAAAGGCTTTTTCCACTCCATATTTCCGACACTCTATCAGCATGATGAGATGCTGGTGCAGATGATCAACTTCGGCAGCATTTCCTTCTCTCTGCATTTCTATTATCATATTATTAAGGGCCGTAATGCTCAGATTTGATATAAGCTTTGGGTTTTTACGAAAATATTCACGTTTTGTTCCAAGAGCATCTTCAGTAAATACATTTACCCATTCAATACTAATTTCCTCCAAATCAGAAAAATGCTCCATTATCACTTGCATTATTTCTTTTTGCCTTGCTGCTCGAAGAATCTCCTGTAAAACTGAAAACTCGGCAGAAGGAACGATTTTCAGTTTTGGTATTAGATTACTCAACGCTGCATCAGCTTCATCTGTCATAAAATCATCTAAATTATTTATAACAAACTCAATTCTCTCTGAATGAGGTTTATTCGCCGCTGTAAACATTAACTTATCCAACTTGTCATCCATGATTATCCTCCTAGCAATAACTTAGATACACCAAAACCTTAGATACATCATATCACGGCAAATTTTCTAGCCGCCCAACGGGTGCGTGTGCTGCCGGGCGGCGAAAACCTGATACAAACTTTGCTCGTAACGAATCGCCATAATTCGCGCCGCTTACCCTCGGGCGAAAGCCCGGTCAGACACCACGCGGGGTTAGCTGGCGTGAAAAATTACTTTAGCTCATGTTCTATGAAATTAAATTTATCTCTATAATTATTTTCCATATAAAAAGTCTGTTGGATCTTCCGAACATATTTTGCTTTTAATTATTCTAATTGCAGGATTAAAATCAATTGGTGGTACTCGATGATAACCAAGATATTGACCAACCATGTGAGCAGTTGTTGTTATATTGAATTGTTCTCCATTGATTCTCCTACGATAGCCACTAAAATGATATTTAGGAGATTTATCGCTAAGGAAGAAGATAAATTCAGAACCATGTGAACCATAAAGAGATCTTATCAACTCTATTCTGAATGCCCAATCACCTGTTGGGGCGTAGGCCCCGTACTCAAGGACATTAAAAATAGAAACGAGAGAAAGCAGTGAGGAAGCACAACCTTCTCCCGTCTCCATAGGGGGGTTTTAGCAGTATAGCCGAGTATCTCGGTTCTGTCAAAACCCTCTGGAGACGGTCAGTGGATAGAGATCGGATCAGGTCTCCTTGCCAGTTTGTTGTTGCATCTCCTGGCGAATGTCAATGTACTCTTGGGCCACGCTCATGGAGAGGCCGGTGATGAAGCTGATCATTTCAACCGACTTGCCTTCTTCCAACAATCGTCCTACCCGTTCGTCATCGTTGTTGTAGCGAGCTACGTTGCTGGGGTGGTGATTGATGCGCCTGGCGATTTCCTTTTCCAGCAAACCCTGGTGCTTGAGCAAAACGGAAGCCTTCTTGTGGGTCAAGGTACGTCCCATGTCAAAGATGGTGCCACTGTGAGGCAAGACCTCATCCGGATTTTGCTCATAGAACAGCACTACTGCGTTGCTGACGGCGGTAACGGAGTGCAGCCCTATGAGCAAGCCCACTGTGGAGAACGAGAGTACGCCGCCCTGCTCGTAGGCTTCTTTCAAAATCCGGGCAGCTATCCTGGGCCTAAGCTCTTGCATCTTGGAGCCATCGGCCAGTTCCTGCAACTCTTCAGGCGTGACCAGGTTGAGGATCACCGGCACTAACTTACACTGCTCCATGCGTTTTCCGTAGCCAAACCTCTCGTGCTTGTTCACGGCCAGCACCAGGGTCTGATAAGGACGCAGTTTCTTCTGAGACGGTGCGTATTCTTCGATGATAGCCAGAAAACGCTGGATCAGTACATCGGCCACCACGCCCATATTCTCAAAGCCGAAGTTGGTCAGCAGTTCCCGTTTGAGTACTGCTTCCAAGGTTTGTTGGCTAAGCGGCCCATACACCGCTTTCTTGCGCAAACGACCACTGGTTTTCATCCCAGCACCCCCTTTTTTGCCAGTTTGGCATCCATACTGGCTTCGTAGAAGCGTAGTTTGCGCTCCAGGTGCTCTTGCCAATTAGGTGCAGCGCTCAACTCAGTGTAGTGCGCTAAGTGCTTTTGCACAACCCCTTTGGCCAGGCCTGTTAGATGACGGATGCCCTCCACCGTGTAGCCCTGACGATGGGCGACGCAGATGCGTAGAAAGTCCTTGATGTATCCTTCTACCCGGCTCAACGTGTGATTGAGACGCTGCCCAATCTCACTCTCGGTGTAGTTGAGCAAGAACAGCCTGACGATAGGTCGGTGATGCGAAATGGTCGCACTGGCATCTGTGTACGTAGCACGCGTGACAATCGTCTTGCCCTCAGCCCGCAACTCCTGGATGTACTGAGCGATGGTCTTTCGATCAGCAAAGAGCAAGCGGGACATATCCTCATAGGTCAAAGGCGCTCCTTGGGCGTCGGATTCCTCGGTGATGCGATGCAGGATGTGCTTTTTGAGTATTTTCAGCCCGTGCTGTTGCCGGTAAGCAATGTCGCCCTGGGCGTAAATCGTCAGGCGCACCATCTCGTACTCACAGTCCTTGAGCGCCTTCCCGGCCGGTTCTTCAGCCTTGACCGCCGGATAGAGAACCTGGCCATCCGTCAATTGAGAACCACCATTCATCTGGTTCGAGAGCAGTTGAAGATCGTCGCTGAGTGCTTCGGCGATCACCGGGCTGAACTTGTACCGCTGCCGTAAATGATTGGTCACCAACTTCTTCGGAGTCTTCTCTTGAAGTCGGTCGGTGGACGTTCTCGCTTTCATGGGCACACCTCCAGTACTCTTTTAGGATTATTTTACTCCTTGAGTACGGGGTGTAGACCCCAATCATAAATTGAAGAATTACTAACGTTATTATGGTGATAGACAATGATATTGGGATGAAAATTTTTAAGGTTCCAATTAGAATACTTTTCTTGTCAGTTGATTTATATTCTGAATTCATTTGATCTCCCATATAGTTGAGATTATCCATTTTCTACCGTCGTAGATTCACTGATATTTAAGTATTTCAAATGAGGTTTCCAAAATGACATCTTCAAAAACATGGCAAATGGGAAAAGGTTGGATTCTTGCTTCTTTTCACATCAGAATTTTGTCTTAGGTTTAGTATACTTATGGCCGGAAATTTATTACTTATGTGTGATGAAAGTTCTTTGGGAATGTAATTGGCGTTTTGTTGCCTCCACTCCATTTCCTCGATTATTCCCAAGGACAGGCCACAGAAGAATATACCCCCTCCCCCGTTGACTCGATGCATCGAAACTCTATCGTAGCGTTGACATGGTCACGATTCTCAGGGCTTGGGTTCACATCAGCTACATACTCGTGTAAATAGATGCCCGCGGCGAGAGCATCCTCATCAATCAGAGTTGCCGATAGGTTTGTGTAATCGCCTGTCATGGCGATGGACCAATCAATTAGCAGTAACGTGGTCTCGCGTTGATATGAGTTGCCTCCATCGCAAGACCAATTAGAAACCTCTGTAGGTAGAGCTGAAAATGTCAGGTCGATTTGACCATTTTGGTAAATCCCATCGACGTCAAAATCGAAAACTTCGCCATCAATAGAAACTGGCGAACAATGCCGCTCGCCATCTGACCAGTGGGCAGCTTTCTGGTAGGTGCCTCCGCCGGGTTTAGATCCAGTTATGTGCCAGGAGGTTCCTCCGCCAGGCGTGATCTGCACGATCTGTAATGCCGTGGCATCGAGATCATAACCGTACCAATACTTTGGCGGTGGACAAGTGAAGTCGCCTCCTTCAATATGGTCAACCCCCCAGGGTGGCAACCCGCAGGTGCCCACCCCATCCTGGCGTTGGACTTGCACCTCGACAAATATCTGGCCCAAGATTATATCTTCTATTACGACGTCATTAGTAGGAGACTCTGCTGGTTCTTCATCGTCTCTGACCTGGATAGCGCAATCGGCGGCGCAATTTTTCGCGGTTTCCGGCCCATCACAAACGCCATCGCCGCAACGTTTCTCAGATGAGGATGCCGGTGGCTGATCGTTCTGCGAGTCAGCGCTCTCCGATTCGCCTTGGCCGGTGTCGAATGGTAGGCTGCACCCCAAGATTAGTAGAATAAGTACGACAATGATTAGGCAAAAGCGTTTCATGGTGGCCTCTCCAGGAAGAGTATGTCTAAATATGGCATTCTGAGTTCGTTACTATTGACACAAGAAACAAACATCTATGGAATTCAAGTGCCGGAGGGCAACTCCAGCTCAGTGGGTTACACCCCATGGGAACTACTGATAAATTGTGAAGTGCCTCCCCATATTGACACTAGTCTTCTGCAAAATAGAATCTGGTGACCATTCTCATTTTACACTATATTCTCCCCTCTCAATATACAATTCCCCATCTTGTCCTTCCCTACTCCCCTTCCTCTACCGGTTTCTGCGACCAGGCTTCTACAATATTAAACTCAGAACCGAGGTTGAAATCGCCGCCTTTCTCTTCGATTTCTCTCTCCAATGCCGCCATCCCTACATTATATTGGGCGTCCGAGAGGTGCGCCAACGGCCCCGGACGGCTGCTGGCTATATCTACGGCTATACGCAGCGAGATAGGTTGGTAGAACATGTGTCGCTTGACTCCGGTGAGGAAGCCTTGATTTTGAAGTCGGTTGAATAACATGTACAGATGCCAGGTGTAGGCTTTGACCCATTCCCATGACGATGGAAAATAACGATAAACCCAATGCGCAGGCATATCCTGCGGCAGCAGTTCGCTGAGATACCACATGCCCCCTGGTTTCATCCGTTCCCACACTTGCGCAATCAATTCTTCGGGCAATTGATTGGCGACCATGTGATCCCATAACTGGTATTGGGTTATCAACAAATCCATGTTTTCTTGGGGAATATCAATTAGCTCTTGCGGGGAAATTGTTTCATGGCTAGCTTTTGACCATCGACGCAGGTCTACGGGCAATACCGGGCGCTCTGGGGTAATGATCTGATAAACTTTTTCTACCGCGATGCCTGTCTGGCGTTGTTCTGCTAGCGCATGGCTGACCCCAGGTGCAATTCGCTTGCCTTCGTCAGGCTCCAAGGGCGAATCCAACACAAAGGGCACGGCAACCCTCTGCTCAGGAGTCCGAACAACCCCGTCCAACCGGGGGAAGGTCAATAATTCAGCAGCAATTCCCGGAAAGGGGGTAGTTGAGCTAAGGTAGAGCAGGAGAAAAGGGCGAATTGCAAAGACGGGCGTAATAAAGTGAACGCAAGTTCAAAAAAGCAAGCCAAACATTGGGAGAGAAGCGCGGCTAACCAACTCACCTGACTTTGATGGCAGCAGAGTCGAAAAAGATATGAGGTGGGAAGAGTACGCATCAGGCACCATCCAGGATGACGAAGCCAGAAATCTTGTACCCATACAGCAAAGCCCGCCAGATATCTTCCATGCACTCGAAATCCAAGTGGCAAAACAGCCCCCGCATCTTTTCCCACAAGCGTTTTTTGCTGCCGACTTTCGCCAGCGTTGCTTGAAAGAGTGGGCAGGCCATCTGCTGAACCTGGTCTATCAAGAAAGCTAACATCATCAAGAGTGCAAAGACGACCGAGAGATGGTTTTTTCCATGTCCGAAGTTATGCTCAAACTGATAGCCCTGGTTCTTGAGGGTGTTGAAGGTTTCGTTCTCGATTTTCCAACGCGCCCGTCCTGCTCGCATGAGAGTATAGACGTTGTGGCGTTCGATGGTGAAATCTGTAATCCAGGAGAAATACTGTTCTCCTTTGTTGGTTACTTCCCAATACTCGAGGAAATTGACCAGCAAATCAGGGTGGGAAGCATTCAAAGGTAGTTGGTTGACAAAACGAAACCGGTGCTGGACGCCATCTTTTGTAAACTCATATTCGCCACTGCGTTCTTCCTTGTGCGCCTGAACCGCTTGCTCAAACAGAAAAGCATGGTCACTCTCCTTGGCCCCGAGTATGAAACGCAGATTGTGTTTTTTCAGTTCCTGGATATGGGGAGCATTGCTGCTCAGGGCGTCTTCTGTCACGATCAGTGGCAAATGAGGGTGATCTTGTCGCAATTTCTCGAAAAATCGCTTGGCAGCGTTGCGTTCACAATCATTTTTCTTGACACCATCCTGCTTGATGATCGCTTCAGGCATCAGGGGGATGACCGTTCTGAGATTGGGGTGGACAATGGCAGCCCCTAACATCTGGTGATGGTAGAGTATCTCCCCGTTTCTCAGCTTCTTGACCAAGCAGTTCAAGCAGTGTATTTGTTTTGATGAAAAATACCCAGTCCCGTCTAGTGACAACAAATAGTACTTCCCCATTATCTGATATGGCTCTAATTCCTTCCCACGCTGCAATTGCCGAAATACATCTTTGTATACTGGCCTGAGTTTTTCTGGTTCAACATCATCCAATACCGTCCGCATCTGCGTATCACACGGTATCTGCTCTATCTTATATACTGTGTGTAAGTTTTTCGGTTCTTCCCGACGCTCATCAAAGGCCAACAATGAAGAGTCTTTCAGTGAAAACAGCGCCAACCCTGACATCATCGTGTCAGCTAGACTTACCTTCGCTTGTTCTGTCCGATGATCAACTATGTGCATGAACCTTCCCCGTACGATCCTGAATAATCCGCTGGCTGAGAGGTGTTTTCGGGTCTTCATGGCTTCTTCTCCTGTTCTCTCGACCTTTTTTCCGATACCTTCTCATCCTAATGTTTACGAAAACCCTTGTCAACCTTTTCGACCCCTAACTTCCGGGAATTGCTGTCCTTTTATATGTATCACCTAATGAATCAATTTGTAGCTTACCTGGCCTGCTTCTTTGCCAGAGCATTTTCCAGCATATCGGGGGTGTAGTAATCCAGATCGCCCGGATCTTTGTTCGTCCAGTAGCCGCCGCCAAGATCGGGATCTCCCAGGAATTTGCCCGAGTCATCGTCGCCGTCTTTATCGCCCGGGGTTCTCCCACCAGTATCCCTACTCCCACCACCTCTTGGGAGTACAGGGAAGACCTTGCCGCTTTCGCGGTCCAGCCCGCCTTGAGGCTCATCGGGGTTGGGTTTCTCGCCTCCACCCCAATTCCCGGTGTAGGGCATTGGCTGGTCGCCATCGAAGGTGTTTCCTTTGGAACTTAAGAAATATGTACTCCCGTCGGTGCATTCGACGACAGCAGTATGATTCTTTCCATGTAGATTGATTAAATCCTGGGTTTTAGAAACAGTTACACCACAATCTTGTGAGGAACCCCCATGATCAGAATGAAAATATTCACCATCTTTGGTGTAACCAGTTGTCACATTTTTTGTTGCCGGGCCTTTCCCTCTTGATCCGCTACCATGCTGCCCGACAGGTGGCCCACCACCGGATTTTGGAACCGTGCCAGGTTTTTTGTTTCCACTGCCACGCACACCCATCCCTAAGGGACCCTTCAATTCCTTCGGGAGTTGATCATCGCCTAAGCGCTGAGGACCTATATCACTGCTCTCGCCTACGGGTTGGGCAGGAATCTCGTTGACAGCTCCCTCTGGATCGGGATTTTCAGTGTCCATTTCATAGACAGGATCATTGCCATCTATTTCGCTAGGGGGGACTTCGCCGCCAGGTCCACGCCCGACTTTCTTTGAATCGGAAATGACGTTGGCTGGTCTCTTGCCTTCAGCTGTCTGATCCATCATCGGGTTATCTGAAGATTCGCCGCCGGATGATCCGCTCTGGTTCTCTCCACCCTTACCTGTGAGTGGGTCTTTGGCAGTCTTTTTGGATTTCCCATCACTGACCTCGTCTATTGCTGTGGCAGGCATATCGGCTGCATTTTCAGCGGCAATCGCGGTGCCAACTAGAGTTTCGAAACTTTCCTGAACGGCCTCAGACTGCTTATAATCGCCGCTTTGTTCAACAAAGGATTGGGGTTCAAAGGTGGCGTCATTCAGGGATTCCTGTTCTACGCCACGTGATTCGCTGATTTCAGTGGATTCAATTTGGTTTTCGATTGGATTGGTGTTTTCAGGCATTTTTATATTCCTTTACATTTTTATATTTGCATCTTTGACTTCCCTGCAATAAGTGTCGCTCAAATTGAGATAAGCGGATGGATCTGAGCGAAAAAAAGAATTTTTTGCCGAAAAAGACGAAAAACAAAATCAGACAAAGAAATCTCCGTCTCATACCGCCAAATTCTACGCATATTTACATGCAAAACAGAGGCAATCATCATAGAAGTTACTCGAAATCTGCCTCTAACAGGCAGTTTTCCCGCGGGAAAAGGCAATTTTGCAGAACGCATCGTCGCTTCTGAGGCGGCTCTCAGATTCCCTTTTTCTTTCTTGTAGCGCA
>JADHTJ010000089.1 GCA_016785015.1 Anaerolineales bacterium | reverse complement strand
GTATATTTAATCCTGCTATCTACAGGTATAGAGTATATAGGGGCAATCGTATGTAGCCAGAACGTGTGCGTTAAGCGCTGGGGGTGTTAGCACTTGACCCAACTGATGAAGACTCCAGCCGATGCCTGAAACCACTTTTTCGCACCGCTTACCCCCAGTCGCTTACACGCGGGGTAAGATGCCATTTTGAATTCCACTAATTTTGCATCACTACACAAACTCAACGCGCAAACGCTTTTCGAGAGCTAGAGCAGCACTCTCCAATGTTTGAAGTGTGACTGACTTGTTTGCCGGATCAAGTAATCTGTTTAAAGCCGCCCTGCTTGTCTTCATTCGCTCTGCCATTTCAGTTTTTGTCAAGTTTTGATCTTCCATTAATTGCGCGACTTGATACGCAATAACCCTCTTGATAGCGACTGCTTCCGTCTCTGCTAAAATCCCTTCTTCATTTAGGAAGTCATCAAAATTACTGCCAAGATGTTTTTCATCCATCATTTTATCCTCGTATTTGAGCTAATCTACTCTTTGCTAATTCTAAATCTTTTTGCGGTGTTTTCTGCGACTTCTTGATAAATCCGTGTAGAAGCACCATTACATTACCGTCAACTGAAAAAAGTATGCGAGCAATTCGGTGATCTAATTTGGAACGAACTTCCCAAAGATCCTTTTCCATCTTACGAACAACTGGCATACCCAACGGCCATCCGAAAGACGAAGCTGATTAGTCATGCACTAAATGTATCATTTGTGGTACGTATTGTCAAGTGAATTTTCTTGCGCTAATTGGAAGTTTTTTCGCATAGTGTTTATCTTTAGGCATCTAACTAGGTGATGTATGCCCTATATGCCCGGAAAGGAGTTTCATGACTGCAAATCAGCACACGCTAAATCGGCTGTTGAGCCGGATTTATCCGGCACAGTTTTGTAGTCAGGCGATTCATCGCCTGACGGCCAGTGCACATGATAAACTTGCGATTGCCCTATAGACCCTCACTTCCCCACTCCCCATTCCCATAATTCTCCTCTTCCTCTCGTACCATTCGGGCCTCCAGGCCCAACGCTTCCACCTGCACATACCGCAGTTCCCATATTCGCATCTCACCATTCCACCACCCACCAGCCTCTTTCACCCGTTTCCGCAAAGCATACTCTTCGTATTCCACCCGTATCCCCACGATTTCGTCTGGTTTTGGAATTGGCTGCCAATCGACCTCATCCACGATCAACTCCACCGTCTTGAATCGCTTCTTTTTTTCAGCATCATATCGATACCTGACACATACCAAACGCTCCCCAAATCTGTGCACCAGTTCCTTTGTACCATCTTGCCCTGGCTTCAATACTAATCTTATTTTCATTGCATTATCCTTAACATTTCATATAATATTATGATATTATAATGATCATCGCCCATTCGCGCAATCACGAGGAAAATCATGAGTGAACACCCCTTTCTCGACCAATCCGGTACAAAGCTAATCGAACGTGTACGCCACGCTATCCGTCGCAAACATTATTCAATCCGCACCGAGGAATCCTACACCAACTGGATCCGCCGGTTCATTTTTTTCTGCCGTACCCCCGCTGGAGAGTACCGCCATCCAAAAGAAATAGGCATGTCTGAGATCAATGCTTTCCTCACCCATCTCGCTGTTCGAGATAATGTCGCTGCCTCCACCCAGAACCAGGCCCTGAGCGCCCTGCTCTTTCTCTACAAACACGTCCTCCAACTTAATCTCGAGGGCAACCTCGATACAGTTTTAGCGCGCAAATCCCAGCATGTCCCCACCGTACTCACACCCAAAGAGGCTCAACGGGTTATCGATCTCATCCCTGTCTCCCACCGGCTTATCGCAAAACTTTTCTACGGCTCTGGCCTGCGCCTCATGGAAGGCATCCGCTTGCGCGTCAAAGATATCGATTTTGGATACCAGCAAATCATCGTTCGGGATGGTAAAGGAGCCAAAGACCGTTTCACCGTGCTCCCCGCCAGTCTGGTAGAGCCCTTACATCGCCAGTTGGCAGCTGTCCGAAAGATCCACCAACAAGACCATTCCAAAGGCCTGGGTGCTGTTTATATGCCCTATGCCCTCGACCGCAAATATCCTAATGCCTCGCGTGAGTGGATCTGGCAATACGTCTTCCCCGCTACGAAAATATCCACCGACCCTCGCAGCGGCCACCGGCGCCGCCACCACATCCATGAATCTAGCGTGCAAAAAGCTGTCCGAAAAGCCGTCCAAAAGGCGGGAATCCCCAAGCGTATTACACCCCACACCTTCCGCCACTCCTTCGCCACACACCTGCTCGAAGCCGGCTATGATATTCGCACCGTCCAAGAACTCCTCGGTCACAAAGATGTTCGCACAACCATGATCTACACGCACGTGCTAAATCGTGGCGGTCTTGCTGTACGAAGTCCATTAGACGATGAAATTCGACGTTTTCGCGAAGTTGTAGGCGAAAAACAATATAAGGCCGAACCCTGACCAGATAAACTATTTGGTCAGGGTTCATAGATCAAAGCTAATCCGTTGAGTGAGTAGATTCACAGATCACAAATAATACTTGGTCTAACCTTAGGGCGTTGAAATCTCAAAGAATTCAGACATTGCCTCGATCCCAGACACGTGTTTCCACGTCTGGGATCGTTCCGATATGCCAACTCCTCAGCACTGCTACGAGTGGCATATCGGAGCGATATTCCCACCCTCACTAAGGAATCGTGATTTCGAAGTAGTCAAACAGTGCCTCGATATCTTCAACATCCCATTCCTCAGGTACGGAATTTGTTGCGCCCAGGCCAACGCTCTTGAAATCAAAGAAGTTGCCGAACCGGCCTATCCGATTCCATTCTCCTAGTTCTGTAGCGTAATAACCTATGATCATATCGTTTTCGTTGACCAGTCGAAGATACACATCGGTATCCTCAGCACCCCGTGGGACGGCATAAACATCGCCGAATGGATTGTTGTCAATGATCGTTTCCATGAAATAACCATGTCCGGTCGGTAAACCACATAAGTCACAGAAACCCAGATTTAAGCGGATAAAGTTGGTCTCGTCTTCAAAGATAAAAATGTTGGCCTGATGAAAATTTTGCCGGGGGTTAGCGACCACATGGGCTGTGATCACGAAGTCACCATCAGGCAAGGGGCGCATTAATGTGTTGCTTTGAACTGCCAACCCACCTGGTTTATCAGCTATAATTTGGAACCAGGTTTCATCTTCAAATTTAACGATATCCCACTTTTCGGGATTTTCATTGATCCAACTCCAGCCGGGCTGGAAATAGCCATCGAAGTCATCTCTAAAGAGCACTCCTTCTGGGAGTGGAGTCGGCTCTGGGGGATCGCTGACACTGTACGAGACGGGCAATCCTGTCTCCGAAGAAATTTCCAAATAATCAAAACTCGCCACCAGATCTTCTTCGATTCCATCGGGGTGAGGCACGTTCGCCGCCCCCAAACCGATCTGTGTAATCTCAGGGAAATCTTCAATCACGCCGATTTTGTGCCAATCGTCTAACTCAGTTGCATAAAAACCTGTCACAGTGGCCGCATCTGCTGAATAAACCAGACGCAGATAGTAATTGGCCAGATCCGCCTCTCTGGGCTCAATCATGCCGCTGGCGACGTATTCACCACCCTTGAATGCCTCCACAAAATATCCGAACCCCTCCGCATCCGGCAGACAAGGTAAACAAAACGCGCTCAATGCTGAAACATAATTGTTATTATCATGTATCAGAAATATTCCTGCCAATTGAAAGTTTTCGTCTGGATTTGCGTTCAAGTGGGTTGTAATCACCAGATCACCTTCGGGCGCCGGCTGCACCAACAAGTTCACCATTGAGGTATCTTCGCCCTCGGGGTTGAAGAAACCGGGATCGCTTGCCTGAATTTCCAACCAGCCATCAGACGTGATTGACCAGCGTTCAGAATCCTCATTGACCCATGTCCATTCAGGGGCCAACTCCTCTGTGAATTCATCCAAAAAATGCACTGAATCTGCTGGTCTTAGCGACATCCCCACAGCAACTTGAAAGCTCCCCGCAACCAGCATCATTGTCAGAACCAACAGAAATATCTTCTTCATTATCGTATCCTCCTAAAGATTAATCAATGAAAATACTTGGTTATGGACAAAATCAGTATAAATGACCTCTCCCCAAAAATCAATCACTCTTTATTACTATCACTCCCCGGACTTCAAATTTTTCTCGTGAAATAGTTCCTCCCCCCCAGACGCTCAACAGCGTAGCTGCAAAAGATAAGTTTTTGCATGGCTCCACTTGGTAGGCAACTTCAATAACCCGCGCAGAGTATTTCGAATCTTGAGTTTATTCCCCTCGAATAACCACGCCGTCATCAAAATGATGCGCAACCACAGGGCAGATAGACAAAATCTCACCTATGGATGGCATATACCATCTCCAATCGATATTGTTAAAATATATTATTATCGCCTTTTCTTGCTTTATTTCATCGCACACGAAAATCATTTCTGTAAGGTACTGCTGATTTTCCATCTCAGAGACTGCAATCATTTTTCGGGGAATTCTTTTCGAAACTTGGCCTTCCAAGAAATCCAATACATCCACACCATTTGAGTAGATCGTTAACGCGTTATCGATTGATCGGGCATAAGCTATGCTTTCAGAATCTTTCCAGATTGGTGCCGAATAGCCTAGGCCGTTTTGCTTCACATCTGAAATTACTTTCATCGTTTCGGGGGCTTTCGTCAATATAGAAACCGATAACACAATTATAAAGCTCCACTTGATAAGGGGAACGCCCATTGAATTAGCGACAATTGAAATTGTAGAAACCAACCCAACCATCAATATAACGAATATGGGTGATATCAAACGCGCATCAATTGGTGTCGATTTATCGAAAAAAGAGATCGAGATAAAAAGAAACACGATATAACTTAGGGAAAGCAAATAACACGCTAGTGGGATTGCCCTTCCTATATACACATCCCCAGGTTTAGCGCGCGCGATAAATCGGATACAAAAATAAATCGCCATCACCAATAAAATTGGCAGAATGATCTCTCTAAGACGGAAAATGGGCATAACAAAATCAAGCAATTGCTTGAAGAGTTGGTCTACGAAGATCAAAGAAGCTGGGTGAAAAACAATGCCACGGCCTGTTAAAGACCCTGTCTTCAACTCGTTTCTCAGAAGAAACAACCCCAACGGAAAACACGCCCCAGAAAGCCAAAGGAACATATCAAATGATTTTTGTCTAAATGTTCGGCGAGAATCGTGGAAAAACAAGATTGCGAGAACAGCCGGCAGAAAAGCAACACCAACATATCTCGTTATCATCGCCAACCCCATTGGAATGGACGATGCTAAAAGGGATAAAAGTGATGGCTTCCTAACATACATACCAATTAGGATAATGGTAATGAGTAGCAGCATGATGAAGAGTGGTTCTGTCCAGGCCCAAGCGTGAAGGATAATCAGCGGAGATGAAGATATAAAAACCAATACCGCAAAAATTCCAGATGCCAGGTCCCCCCTCGTAGATAAATAGACCGCATAAAAAATCAGTGTTGAACTAATTCCAAACATTGTGGCGCTGATCAGGCGAGCAGCTTGAACGAGATCATGTTCGAATAAACTGACTCCTGCCAAGAATAGGGGATAAAATGGAGGATAAAAGACTACGGGTCTGCCAAACACCCAATAGCCCTTCCCTGCAATGATGTTCTTTGCAGCCCCAATATACACGGTAGAGTCAGGACTGACTCCCGCACCAAAAGGCGTAATCAAGAGAATTAGCAATGCAGCCGATATTCCCAGCATTATGACAAACAAGTGGTAGTAAAATCGTCGATTGCTCAATTTTCTCTCATTACGATTCCGGACGTGCCCTGCACTTGTCTAGGAATCGCACATACGAACCCCGAGCGCTGACACGTGCCAGGCATGTCAGGGCGAGTGCCAACGAAGCTGCTCCACAGCGAAGCCAAGAGCATGCGAGTTGACCCTTACATTACCGAATCAGTCCATCAATATCTAGCATCAGAGAACGAAATTCTACTTCTGAGATAACGCCTCCCCCTCGCGCCATCTGCTGACTTCCTCCTCCTCTTCCACCCACCGGCTCCAAGAGCCTCTTTATAAACTCACCCGCGTGTACATCGACATCCGCTGAACGAGCTACTACCAATGCTAGCTTCTCTCCATCGAAAGTCGCTAAGGCGGCGATCATTCCATCCTTCTCCATTAAAGTTTTTGCCAAACCTTGCAATTCTTCCACAGGCCGGTCCTCAAACGAGCCAACCACCAACCGATAATCCCCCACGGCTTGGGATGAAGCAGCCAACGCTTCAGCTTCACTCTCCAAACGTTCTTTCTGGAACGCCCGCAACTCCCGCTGGGCACCCTTTAACACATCCGCCTGCGCCCGCACCGTCTCCGCCAAATCGCCCCAATGGATGCTCATCTCCTCAGCCAACCCGCTGACCTGCCCATGTAATTCCTGAAAATATTCTAAAGCCTGTGCGCCGGCCATGAAATAAACCCTGGATTTTTTATTCTGACGTTCCGTTTTGATGATCTTGACCAGCCCAATCATCCCCGTGCTGAGGCAATGGGTACCGCCGCATGCTGACCAGTCAAAGCCATCGATCTCCACAACCCGAACATCGCCGGCCACTTTGGGGGGACGTCTCAGGGGCACAGCTCGGGCCTGATCCTGATCAACAAAGTAAGTCTTGATGCCGCGGTTTTCATAAACTATGCAATTGGCATACTCTTCCACCTGGGTTAGCATTTCGTGACTCAATTCAGTCTCGGGTAAATCAATGGACGATGCCGTATACCCGCTGATATGTGCCGAGAGAGTCTCCAACTCCAGCAGCTTGGTGAAGGTCGCGCTGACCAGATGCTGCGCTGAGTGATGCTGCATATGGCGCAGCCGCCGCTCGCCATCGATCTTGGCCAGAACAAGCCCAGGAGACATTTCTCTCTCTACCACGTGAACCACCTGCGAGGTAGCCTCGTCGCGCCACACATCGACCACGGGCTCATGCCCAAGGACGCCGCGATCAAACTCCTGCCCTCCGCCCGTCGGGTAGAAAAATGTCTCATCCAGAATCACCCCATAACGGCCATCGTCCAAAGGTCGCACTTCCACGATTTTGGCTTCAAACTCAAACTTCAAAGGGTCTTCAAAATAACGATATTGTTTTTCCATAAAATTACCTATTGTCATTCTGAGCGAAGCGAAGAATCTCCGCTCCGCCGAAGGAAGGAGCGGGATTATTAACTTACAACCACATCCTCCAACTCAACTTCTACCCGCCGAATACGGGGATGGATCACGATCACCGATGAAGCCAATACATAAACCATACCTACCAGCACAAACATCAGCCCAATACCACGACCTGGCCCAACGCCCAGCAGGCCGCCAAATATACCAGCCAACCCGCCGCCCTCCATCATCAGCGGCTCGAATATTCTTTCAGCCAGTGGGCCTGCCAGGATTACGGCGATAGGCTCAATAGAGAAGGCGATCATGCGCCGGATAGCGAAAACCCGTCCCTGTACATCCTGCGCGACCTTGCTCTGCCAGATAGCCTGGCTGTTAGCATTTGAGGTGGGAAATACCAAATGCATTCCGAATAGTGCCGCGGCGATCATCACAACCGAAGGTCGCAAGCCTAAAAATATCGCCGCTACTCCTGAGAGACTCTCTGCAATAAATATTCCCAAAATGCGCCGCTTGGGGCCGCCCCAGGCGCTCATCACCAGCGTGCTGATCAACATCCCCAAACCCCCAATCGACTCAATAAGACCGACCCTGTCGGGGGTAGTCATGTTTAAAAGCATGGGAATCAGCAGCGGAAAAGTCAGGCTCCACAAAAAATTCAGCGTGGCAAATACAGAGAGCAAACCCAGCAACCCCGGGCGCGCTTTGATGTATTTCCAACCAAAGAGTGCTTCTGTCCAAAACGAGCCTTGCTGACTTTGGCCTTCTTCGCTGGTTTTTGGTCGCGGGAAACGGACCGCCAATAAAGTGCCCAGGGCGAACAGGTACGTGACCATATCCACCGACAAGATGAACTTCATCCCCAAGGAAACATATAAAGCCCCAGCGATGGCCGGTGTGGCAAAGTGGCTGACCGCGTCCCCAATCTGTGACATGCCCGCGGCGCGCCCAAGCTGTTTCTTGGGCACCAAGGTGGATGTCGCTGCCGAAAAGGCCGGCCACTGAAACGCGCCGAAGGCCGAATTGACCGCCGTCGCCACGTAGATATGCCAAACCTGTAGGTCACCTAAGAACAGCACCAGTATCACAAACAGGGAACTCAATCCTGCCCCAGAATCACCCATGATCATCACAATGCGCCGGTCCCAACGATCGCTGATAACCCCAACCACCGGGGAGATGAGGATATTTGGCAGCGTCCACACCAAGATATTAATCACGAACAGCGTTGCTGAACCGGTCTCCTGGTAGATCCAAATTCCCAGGGCGAAGCTAGTTAAACCGGAGCCGAGGGTTGAGATCAACTGCCCGATCCAGACGATCGTGAATGTGAGCATGCCTTTAGATTTTGTATTTTCCTTCAAAAGTAACTCCAATTTAACGCAATATCGCAAAGTGGCAAAGACGCAAAGTATATTTAATTATTTCTCTCTGCGTCTTTGCGCCTTGGCGTCTCTGCGTTAAGTTTTTTCAATCGGGCACTTGCACGAAATTCCATCGCCGTCGCGTTCTGCCCAACAATTATTTGACGAGATACAACCCGACTTTTCCAATATACCTTCGCGGAACTTATTTGGCAGCTCGGGGTCATTAATCAATGGTCGACAGATAGAGATGAAATCTACTGTGCCTTCTTGCAATGTTTGCTCCATCACTGATTTGGAACGGAAGCCGCCCACCAGGGCAAGGGGCAATTGAGTGACTTTTCTAGACGCCTGGGCAAAGGGCAGAAAATAACCTTCATCATCTTCACGCTTGATACCTTTCTTGACATTGGTCAGCAATCTGCCGCCCATACCACCGCTGAGTTCAATGCCATCTAAGCCCATCTCGGACATCATGCTTACAATTAGAGCGCCTTCATCCAAAGTTAAGCCGCCTTCAACTCCATCCATCATGCCAAACTTAATTAGTACGGGATACTCGTTCCCAACTTGATACCGTACTGATTGCATGACCTCTCGCAAGAAACGCGCCCTGTTCTCAAGACTCCCACCCCATTCGTCGGTACGTCGGTTGAGATAGGGCGAGTTAAACTGACTGATCAGGTAGCCATGCGCAGAGTGAATCTGAACACCGTCAAAACCAGCTTCTTTGACGCGTCGAGCTGCCTGGGCAAAGGCATCTGCGAGTAACTCTATTTCAGCAATGGTCATCGCACGCGCCGGGTTGGTATCCAGGGATAAGGATTCGTCAATAGCCGACGGTGCAATCGGTGTGGGAGTAACACCTTTATAACTCTGCCGGCCGCCGTGATTGATCTGTGCGACGACTTTGCCGCCATTGGCATGCACGATATCAGCCAGCCTGGCTAAATCGGGGATCAGGTCGTCTTTGTAGACTCCGGTCATCTCGGGGTGGGCCTTACCCGAGGGATGCACATACATGTGCCCAGTGATGATCAGACCCACACCGCCGCGCGATAGGACCTCGTACATAGTGGACATCTTCGGGGTTGGTCGGCCTTCTTCATCAGCCATGCGCTCCGCAGTCGCCGAGCGGATCAAACGATTAGGTAGTTCTAAGTTGCCAATTTTTCCTGGTGTAAAGAGCATTGTATTATCCTTTTTCATAATATCACGCTGTGCTCAGATACCGAAGAGTACAGATCCTTCGCTGCGCTCAGGATGACAAAATAAATTGTCACTCTGAACGAATGCAGCAGGCAGAAGCGAAGAGGCTAGATGCTTCACTCCGTTCAGCATGACACCGAATAAGCTATTCTTCTTGTTGTCACTCTGAGCGGAGCGAAGAGTCTAGATACTTCACTTCGTTCAGCATGACATCGAATAAGCTATTCTTCTTGTTGTCACTCTGAGCGGAGCGAAGAGTCTAGATATTTCACTTCGTTCAGCATGACATCGAATAAGCTATTCTTCTTGTTGTCACTCTGAGCGGAGCGAAGAGTCTAGATATTTCACTTTGTTCAGCATGACATCGAAAAAGCTGTTCTTACTTAATTGTCACTCTGAGCAGAGCGAAGAGTCTAGATACTTCGCTCGCCAACGGCGCGCCTTCGGCGGCTCAGTATGACAGAGCTTTAGTCATCATACCAATCTTCAGCCAAATCTTCCCATTCGGGATTGATGGATTCTATCAAATCAATCTTCTTTTGCCTCAACCAACCTTTGATTTGTTTCTCACGTTCGATGGCAATCGCGACATCATTTGTTTCTTCAAAATACAGTAACTGCTTGATTTTATACTTCTTCGTAAAACCAGGAACGAGACCTTTCTTGTGCTCAAATATTCTGCGCAGAAGATCATTTGTCACACCTGTGTATAGCGTACCTGAATGATTAGTCATGATGTAGACGTAATAATTTTTCATACAGTTTCTAATTCTTCAGATACTTCGCTGAGCTCAGTATGACATAGGAAATTGTCACTCTGAGCGGAGCGAAGAGTCTAGATACTTCACTTCGTTCAGCATGACATCGATAAGACTGTTCTTGCTTATTGTCACTCTGAGAAGAGCGAAGAGTCTAGATACCTCACTTTGTTCAGCATGACATCGAAAAGGCTGTTCTTACTTAATTGTCACTCTGAGCAGAGCGAAGAGTCTAGATACCTCACTTCGTTCAGCATGACATCGAATAAGCTATTCTTCTTGTTGTCACTCTGAGTGGAGCGAAGAGTCTAGATACTTCATTTCGTTCAGCATGACATCGAATAAGCTATTCTTCTTGTTGTCACTCTGAGCAGAGCGAAGAGTCTAGATGCTTCTCTTCGTTCAGTATGACATCGACAGGGCTGTTCTTACTTCACTGTCACTCTGAGTGGAGCGAAGAGTCTAGATGCTTCACTCCGTTCAGCATGACATCATAAAGGCTGTTCTTACTAATTGTCACTCTGAGTGGAGCGAAGAGTCTAGATGCTTCTCTTCGTTCAGTATGACATCGACAGGGCTGTTCTTACTTAATTGTCACTCTGAGCGGAGCGAAGAGTTTAGATACTTCACTTCGTTCAGCATGACATCATAAAGGCTGTTCTTACTTAATTGTCACTCTGAGCGGAGCGAAGAGTTTAGATACTTCACTTCGTTCAGCATGACATCGTTATTTTTCCAAACCTGAAAGATTCTACCCCATAAACAACGTCTACCTGAATCGCCTTTATTTGTGATAATTACCACATAAACATGATAGAATCTTTCTTGAAAACCACATTATTCTCTTCGCTTTCAACCGAGCTGACTAAGCCCCCAAAATCACAAGGATTCAATATGCATCAGCGAACAAAACTCACCTATCAACTCATCCTGATTCTCGTTTTGAGTTTTGCGTTTACTAATCCAACTTTGGCCCAAACCGAGGAAGAACTTCCAGTTGTCAAGGCAATACTTTTTTATTCCCCCACTTGCCCTCACTGCCATCAAGTGATTCAGGAAGATCTGCCGCCGCTGATCGAGAAATACGGCGAGCAACTGCTGATTGTCGGCATCAACACGCAATCTATCGAGGGGCAAGAACTCTACCAGGCCATGGTAGAGTATTTCCAACTCCCCGATGATCGCCTGGGCGTCCCCGCTTTAGTCGTTGGGGACACACACCTGCTCGGTTCTGGCGAAATTCCAGCCTTTTTCCCTGGGATCATCGAGGATGGTCTTCAAGATGACGGCATCGACTGGCCGCCAATTCCCGGATTCGTCGAAGTCTATACGGCCTCAGTTGCTCAGGCAACTGCTCAAGCCGACGAGGCTCAAAACGCTGAGGCAGAGACATCCGCAGACGATTCTGACCAATCTTCCGTAACCGAAGAATCTGAAGAGGGAGACGCACAATCGGACGCACCAACTGATGCTGTCCCCACCGCTGAACCAACTGCCATATCTGAGACAGCAACTCTAGCCGAGCCAACCGAAGACACATCCCTAGAAATTGCCTTGCCTGAAGTCGAAGCATTCTCCCCCGAAGATCAGTCGATGATCGAGAAATTCAAGCGCGATCCAGTCGGGAATTCTGCAGCGGTTGTTGTACTGATTGGCATGCTGCTCAGTTTAGTTGGGGTTTGGCTGCGTCTCAAGCGCCGAGTAATAACCCCCAAAGATTGGCAGCGTTGGGCAATCCCGCTGCTCTCCCTTGTGGGTCTGGTTGTAGCTGGCTATCTTTCATATGTCGAGGTTACTCAAAGTAAAGCTGTGTGCGGCCCGGTGGGGGATTGCAATACCGTGCAGCAGAGCCCATTCGCGCGGCTGTTTGGCGTGCTGCCCATCGGCCTGATGGGTTTGATGGGCTATGCCGCAATCCTTATCGCTTGGGGGTTGCAATACTATGGCCCAGAGCGCTGGCGCGTATCGGCCACGCAAGCTCTATGGGGTTTTGCTCTCTTTGGAACGTTGTTCTCCATCTACCTGACATTTTTGGAGCCCTTCGTCATTGGCGCGACTTGTGCATGGTGCTTGAGCTCAGCGATTGTGATTACATTAATTTTGTGGGTTGCAACGACTTCACTTCAAACACAGACAATCAATAATAAATAAAACCTATTTGCAAGTTTCCCAAAGCATGTGTCATCCTGAGCGTACCAACGGCAGGCCTGCGGCCAGCGAAGGCTCTCCCCGCTTTGTTGAAAGAGAATGCTCAAGCTTCGCTGCGCTCAGCATGACAATCAATAGTTTATCAACATATATAAAGTTCAACCAGAAACAAACTGCTATGTCACTGCGAGTAGGCCTTCAGCATCCGCCGGTTGAGTGTTCGGCGGATGCTGAGATTTTACTTGCAAAGACCTTCTCTAAAATCACAACTGGCCCAGTCGAAGAACCAGGCCAGTTGCTCAGAAAAGGAGAATAGTTTAAATACTATTCTGCATCTTGCCATGCACAATGCTCCAAATTGCACACAGCAATGGATGCTCAAAATCACCTAATGGTTATGATGACCATGATGTCCATGATGATGGTCGCCGTGACCATGTTCTCCGTGCTCGCTGTGGGAACACGGTTGTGCTTCTGGAAGCTCACCCTTAAGATAACGCTCCAGGGTCGTAGCCACTGTTCCGTCCGCACCGGTGGCTGTCGCAATACCAAACGCTTCAAAAAAGGCAATCGCTCGCCTACCCATACCCCCGCAAATCATCACGTCTGCATGCTGCTGGTTGATAAATTGGGGTACCTGACCCGGAGTGTGCTGCTGGAAAAAAGGATTCTCGATTACTTGAAATTCCTGGGAATTCCCATTGTTTACATCAACCAACACAAAATAAGGGCAGCGTCCAAAATGGTGGCTAACCTTGCTTTCTAGACCAATATTATCATTCGATGAAATGGCTATGCGCATTTTTGCTAAATCCTTTACGTAAAGTTTCTTTGCTTGTGTATCTTTATTTTATCACATGTACTTTTTATGTGACATACTGTTTATCACTAAATCTGACGACAAATGACTACCCGAAAGTGCCTTAAAACACAAACCGCCAGCAATATATCTTACCCGCCGGCGGCTCATGATTAGGTTTTACTTGCTAGCTCTTAGGATGAGCCTGATGACCCCAAGTATCCAACTCGGCCAGGGTCTTCCCCACTAAGACATCGACCTTCGCTTGAATCAATGGGGACAAATCCATACTTACATCCAAATCAGCGGGCTGCACGCCCCACAGTACTACGTTGGGGGGATATAAATCGCGGAGCTTGGCCGCAAAGAGCATATCTGGGATACCAATTTGATGCGGGGACATTTTCATCGAGAGGAAGGAAGGCACTTCTTCACCTTCCATGCGCAGCAATTCGCCCGGCTCAGCGTCCATCTCGATGGCATCGATGATCAACAGGTTTTCGATGCCTTCAAGATAGTAGAGCAAGTCCAGGCCCAGCGTGCCTCCATCAAGAACCTGAACCTGCTCTGGCAAATCATATTCGGCCTGTAAACGCTCAATCACGCGAACGCCTACGCCCTCGTCAGAGAGCAGGAGATTACCAACGCCAAGGATGAGAGTTTTGATATTACGCTGCTCTTCCAAAATGTCGCTTAGCCTCCACGACTTCGCAGGGTCTGCAATGGGCCGATATAGCTCGAGGTGGGTTTCATGATCACCTGGTTGATCTGGCGCCCTTTGGCATCCAGCAGGTGCACACCACAAGCCATGCAGGGATCAAACGAGTGGATCGTGCGCAGTACTTCCAGGGGCATCTCAGGATCAGCGATGGGCGTACCGATTAAGGCTGATTCATAAGCCCCGGGGGCACCACTGGCATCACGCGGGGATGAGTTCCAGGTGCTGGGAACAACACACTGATAGTTATGTATCTTTTGATCCTTGATGTGGATCCAGTGACCCAGAGCGCCGCGTGGCGCTTCGGTGTAACCCCAACCAAAGGCTTCAGCCGGCCAGTTCTCTGGCTCCCAGCCGCTCCACTCGTGGATGTCCAGGTCGCCGCTGCCCATACTGGCAGCCAGCTCATTGGTCCACTCATCGAGTTTTTGGGCCATGATCACCGTCTCAACACAGCGGGCGGCAGTGCGCCCCAAGGTCGAGAAAAGCACCTCGGGTCCAACGCCCAGCGCACCGAGTACAGTATTAACTGTGGCCTGAACGTCCTCATGACCGCTGGCATAAGCCACGAGCATGCGGGCTAAGGGGCCAACTTCCATGGCCTGATCGGACAGGCGGGGGGCTTTCATCCAGGTATATTTCTCGTCAGTATTGAGGAACTCATAAGGCGGTTTCGGGCCCGTATACTTGGGTTTGGTTTCGCCTTTCCAAGGGTGCAAGCCCTTGCCGTTGCCATTATCCGATTCATACCAGGAGTGATCAACGTGCTCAACGATATCCTGGTGATCTACGGTATGTACTGTGCTTAAATCCTTGCCCAAGATATAGCCTTGGGGTAGGAAGAATTCACCGCTGGCATCAGGATAATCTCCATAGGAAAGGAAATTACCCAAGCCGCCGCCAATACCAGCCCACTCCAGGTAGAAAGGAGCCACGGCCAGCACATCTGGCAGGTAAACCTTCTCAACGAATTCTTTGGCTGTGGCGAACATGCCTTTCAGTTGAGCAATGGTGTCGGCATTGATGGCCCATTGACTATTGGGGTCAATAGGGGCAGCCATTCCACCCACGAGGTAGGTTTGCAGGTGAGGGTTCTTGCTGCCAAGCAACGCATGGGCGCGAATGACAACGCGCTGCCAATCCAAAGCTTCCAGGTAATGCGCCACTGCCATCAGGTTGGCTTCCGGCGGCAATTTATAAGCTGAATGGCCCCAATAGGCATTGGCAAACGGACCTAACTGACCGCTGCTCACATAGGACCCCAGTTTCTCCTTGACACCCTTGAAGTAACTGGCGCTGGATTTGCCCCAATCAGAAGTTGATTGGGCCAGCTTGGACGTCGCCGCCGGATCTGCATCCAAAGCGCTGACAACATCCACCCAGTCCAGGGCGTGGAGGTGATAGAAATGTATGACGTGATCTTGCACATACTGAATAGCTTCAATCAAGTTGCGCAGGATACGGGCATTATTGGGAATTTCGATCTCTAAGGCGTCTTCGACTGCTCGCACGGAGCAGAGTGCATGCACTGTAGTTCAGACACCTCATATGCGTTGTGTGATCGTCCAAGCCTCCCGGGGATCGCGTCCCTTTAGGATCGTTTCGATCCCGCGGAACATCGTGCTCGAGCTCCAGGCATCGGTGACAACTCCGTCTTCAACCTGAACCTCAATGCGTAAGTGTCCTTCGATACGGGTAATTGGATCAATTGCAATTCTTGCCATAATTGTTTCTCCTTACTCTCTCAGTGAGCTTCTTGATGATCTGGGAATAGATTGAATTGCCGGGCGACAATACTATAGACCAGGAAGCCGCCGGCAATCAAACCGATGGTGATCAGAATTTCGATCATTGAGGGCATATAGGAAATTGGTGAAGGTTCCGCCAGGCCGATCCAGGTGATGATCAGGCGGTTGATGAAGGTTCCGATCAGGGCGAATACTCCAGCCCAGAACGGCCCCCTCGAGTGTACGACCAATCTTGAGAACAAAATCCATAGAGGGATGATGACCCCAATGATCATCTCCAGCCAGGCAAGCAGTCCAAATCCATCTGGGCGCAGCAACAGGGGGACTTCACCAGAGCCCATCCAATCGCCCCCCTTGACGGCCAGATAAAGCACCAAATTCATGCCCATCGCCTGACCAATGCGTTGGATCAACTTGCGGTCAAGTGGTATTTTTCTAGATCTCGATATCAACGTGAGCACAATCGCCATCGTCCCCAAACCTGTGTAAGTGGCTTGAAGAAAGAACAATACCGGAAGGGCAGGCGTCCACCATAAGGCATGAAGCTTGTATGGCATGATCAAGAACATGGAGCCCAGGGATGATTGATGCAACGTTGAAAGCACAATTCCTGCCCCGGCGATAATGTAGATACTTCGGTTGATCCATTTGATGGGAGCGTTGATGCCCCATTTTTCAAGGAAGACGGGTGCGATCTCGATGACCAATATCAGTGTGTAGAGCGTAACACACAGGCTGATCTCTTCCAAGAAAGAATGGTAGTTTAGCGGAGGCACGATGATGTTGTAAAACTGATGCCAGCGCCCGATATCCAGGAACAGCAGGATACCAACCACACCATATCCCAGAAGACCAGCCAACACAGCCGGGCGGATGATCGAGTGGTAGTCTTCCCTACCATAGAAATAGTTGATCAGAGAAATCGTAAAGGCGGCACCAGCCACTGGAATTAGAAACAGGTCTACTGTGATCCAGATACCCCAAGGGTAGTGGTCGCTCATATTCGTCGTCGGCCCAAGGCCTACAACCAATCGGTAAATGGAAAGGCCCACACCGACAGTTGTCAGCACAGCCAGGACATAAAACCAGGCTGATAGGGGTTGTTTTTTCGTTTTGCTTAGAACGGCCATGATTCCTCCCAACCTTCTCGCTTAGAAATCGAGCGCACAGCAGCGAGGACTAAAGGTCCCCCGATCAGAATCGTGGGAATGACCAGGTTGCCGGTCTCTTCACTGATCTTGGGGATTGGGTCGGGGCCAAAATTCTCTAAGCCCAGGTTTTCATAGTCTACGTCGGAAAGATAGAACACTGAAGTACCGCCAGCCTCATCTTTACCATAGACGTAGTCAACATAGCGATCCGGCTCAGCGGCGATGCGGCCTTCGGCTTCTTCGAGAAGATTGCCGCGCTCGCCCCAGATCAGTGCGCCTGTAGGGCAAATCTCAGCGCAGGCTGGGCCATCTCCATTTGCCAGACGGTCGTCACATAATGTACATTTGGCGATCAACGGCAATGTTTCATCCCATTCGAAGCGCGGCACATGATATGGGCAGGCGTACATGCAGTAGCGGCAGCCAATACAACGATCGGCATCATAGGTAACCGGTCCATTGGCAGTCTTTTCTAACGCATGAACCGGACAGCCGCTGACGCAGCCAGGATCAACGCAGTGCATACACTGGCGTTTGACAAAGGCGTGCTTTTCACTACCTTGATAGATCTGCATCAGCGTCCAGGTATCGGCGGTAAGTTCGTAAGGCATATCGTACTTGCCCGTCTCGTCAAGTTCAACGGGAGTACCGTTCCAGTCACGACAAGCGACCGTGCAGGCGTTGCAGCCCACACACAGCGTTGAGTCGTAGAGCATGCCGATGTGCTTATTGGGGTCCCCGCCGTTGGCGGCGGCACATGCTACCTTTGGGGTGAGCAATGCGCCCCCCAGGCCTAATCCTGCAATTTTGAGAAATTGTCTGCGGTTAATAGGTGGCATGGTTACCTCCTATTCCCCAGCGCCTTCAGGAGATTCGGTCTCCGTGGGGGATTCTGTCTCCTCATCATCACCATCCGATTTGGAGAGTTGGTTGATGGCTGCTGCGCCTGCGGCACCAATTGCCAGACCAGCCAGACCGCCAACTGCGGCAGCGCCCGCGGGTGATATTTGTGCCTCGGGCAGTTGCACAGGAGCGAAGCTGATCGGTGGCGTGATCTCTTGCAGTTTGGCCGTCTTATAAGCGCCCCATTCCCAGAAGTCGGGTTCGGAGCAGCCAATGCAGCCATGACCAGAGCCAACGGGCCAACTGGCGCCATCGTTATAGCGTACTGCCGGGCAGTTGTGGAATGTCACCGGTCCTTTACAACCCATTTCATACAGGCACCAGCCCAGGCGATGGCCTTCGTCACCCCATTTCTTGACGAATTTACCAGCATCGAAGTGGCCGCGGCGCTCGCAGTTATCATGAATGCGGGCACCGTGTGCGAAGAGCGGTCGATGCAGCTCATCCATGGCGGGTAATTCGCCAAAGGTAAGGAAGTGCACTACGGTTGCAGTCAGATTGACAGGGTTATAGGGGCAGCCAGACAGGTTAACTATGGGCTTGTCTGTGACCAGATCCATAACTGAAACTGCTCCTGTCGGATTAGGCGCAGCCTTGGGGATTCCGCCGAAGGTAGCACAACTGCCCACAGCGATAACGGCCAAAGCGTTGGAAGCTGCTTCTTCCAATATATCTATTGCCGTGCGTCCGCCAATGCAGCAGTAAATACCATCTTCTTCCATGGGAATAGAACCCTCCACCACAAGCAGGTATCCACCTTTTTCAATGGTCATTGCTTTGGCTTCTTCAGCCAGATGGCCGGAAGCCGCCATGATGGTTTCGTGGTAATCGATGGATAAAACGTCTAGCACAACCTCGGCGGCTGTTGGACGCGAGGCGCGCAAAAAGGCCTCGGTACAGCCAGCGCAATCCTGGAATTCAAGCCAGATTACGGGCGTGCGGGCGGGAGCATCCAAAGCCATAACGATATTTTTCGAGAATGACTTTGGTAAAGCCAATGTCCCCGCCATCATGGTACAAAACTTGAGGAATTCGCGGCGAGACAGGCCTTTTTCTATCTCGGCACGTTTTGCGGTAGAAACGGTCATAAGCGGCTTCCTTTCTGCTATCAAACAGATACACAAACCAAACCAGAGCCCAAATTACCCCCGACTCAAAAACCGGGCTTTTACCATTTCTAGCTTATGAAATTTGTGAGCAGTATACAAGAATCAAAAGGCTCAATCAATGAGCCATTTAGATCATTATAAAAAATACCCCCTGATCTGTATTTGTCATTCATGTTACGCA
>JADHTJ010000088.1 GCA_016785015.1 Anaerolineales bacterium | reverse complement strand
AGTTCCGCAGCTTGCTTGCGATCCAAATCGAGTGACGGCATAATGTGTTCTAATATATCGGTTGTTTGTTATTTTTGTATCTGATTTCTATTAGCGTTGTTTATGATTCTCAGAAGTTATTACCAGCCTGAGTAGTTACCTTTTTTGGAGGAAAAAGCCACCCTGGCTGCGGTGCCAAATTTAACTGAAGAAAATCTGGACAAAATGGCTTTTTTGATCAAGGAAATGGACGAGAATTTGGATGATGTCAGCAAAGAAGTGGCATTAAATCATGAGTTCCATTTCACGCTTTATGAAGCTTCTGGGCGAAAACATTTATGTGAGCTGAACCATATGCTGCGCTACAAAGCCCAGCACTATTTAAGGGCCTTTATTGAGGAATTGGGTGGTATGCCGCAAGCCCAGGTTGAACACAAGAAAATCCTGGCTGCCTGCAAAAAAGGTGATGCGGAACTGGCAGCCTCATTAATGTATGAACATGTTGCAAAGGTGGGTGATGCAATCGTCAAATATCTGAAAGACCAGGAAACTGAAACTGAAAAATAGAAAAAGGAAGGAAAATAATGACCTCTTCAACTGACAAGCTTGAATTTTATGATCTTAGCCATCCCTGGGGTGACAAAGTTCCTCTCTGGCCCTACTTCCCGGATGTAAAGATCGATCGTTTTCATTATCATGCTAAATCTGGCGTTCTATCCCAGCAAATAACAACTTTTATGCACTGCACCACCCATACCGATGCTCCAGCGCACGTGATTGAGGGCGCCGAGTTTATGGATGAGGTTCCTCTGGCAAAATTCTTCGGAACGGCTGTTGTAGTTTCCATTCCGAAAGAAAGATGGGAAGTTATCACCCCGGATGATCTCGAGAAAGCAACCCCCAAGATCCAGAAGGGCGATATTGTGATCATCAACTCCGGCTGGCACAAATACTATGGAGACAGCCGAAAATATTTCTGCTACTCCCCAGGTTTATATAAGGAAGCCGGTGAGTGGCTGGCAGAGAAAGGTGTCAAGGCTGTTGGCGTTGACCAGCAAGCTCTGGACCATCCTCTTGGAACAGCTATAGGCCCTCATGGTCCTGGTCCGCTGATTCCAGCTGTAAACGCAGACTACAAAAAAGAAACAGGCCGAGAAGTTATTGAAGATTTCCCCTATTGGGAGCCAGCCCACCGTGCCCTGTTAGGAAATGGAATCGTCGGTTTTGAGAACGTTGGCGGCGATATTGATAAAGTAACTGGCAAAAGGGTGACGATCGCAGCTTTCCCATGGCGCTGGGTTAAAGGCGATGGATGCATTGTGCGTATGGTGGCAATTGTAGACCCCACTGGTGAATTCCGACTTTAATTACAGGAGGTATTTCGATGAAAGTAACAAGAATAGAAGAAGCTCAAGGTTATAGCCCACCTCAACACTTCGACTGCAGCGCTATGTGGCTCCAGCACAAAAGCATGGGCGCTGACTCCCCTTATTGGGTTGGTTGCTCATATTTCTTGCCTGGCGGTAAAGCTGAATGGGCCGCTTCTCCTCTCGACAAGATCTATATTATCCTCGATGGCGAAATGACTGTTGAGACAGAAGATGAAAAAGTTGTCCTGGGTCCAATGGATTCAGTTTTTATTGGACCAGACGAGAAACGTGAAGTTCGAAATGAAACCAACCGCACCGCAACGATGCTCGTTGTCATGCCTTATCCACCGGCATAAAGGAAAAGCCAATGGAAAATATTCCAGATACCCAATCATTATTTGACGTGACCGGAAAGGTTGCTTTGATTACCGGCGCATCCGGTGGTTTTGGATGCGCGGCTGCAAAAGGCCTTGCTAAGGCTGGAGCCAAAGTGATGCTGACCGGACGGAATGAAAAGAAACTTGCTGCCATATCCGATGAGATCAATGAGGGTGGTTTTGCAGCGGCTTATGTGACTGGAGATCCAGCAATAGAAGCTGATGTAAAACGAATTGTTGATGGAACGGTTGAGAAATTCGAGGGAATTGACATTCTGATCACAGCAGCAGGGGTTAGCATCGTGAAACCCATTGTGGAATACCCCGTAGAAGATTTCATGACCGTCATGAACGCGAATGTCACAGGTACCTGGCTGGTTTGCCGTGAGGTTGGCAAAGTGATGATCGAACAGGGCCGAGGCGGAAAGGTAGTCCTGGTTTCCTCCACCCGTGGTTTATTGGGTATGGCCAACTATACTGGCTATGCTACTTCGAAAGGCGCAGTCCACATTTTGACCAAATCTTTGGGCTGCGAATGGGGCAAATATAACATCAATGTAAATGCTATTGCCCCTACTGTATTCCGTACAGCTTTGACCCAGTGGATGTTCGATGACAAAGAATTCTATAAAGTATTCTTAAAACGTATCCCGATCGGACGACTTGGTGAAGCCGAAGATTTCATTGGTTCAGTGCTCTTCTTGTCTTCCAAAGCCTCAGATTTCATGACTGGCTCCATCATGTATGTTGATGGCGGATACACCGCAGGGTAGATATCTATATGTCTACTCCTGAAAAAATTACCATAGTTGGTGCAGGATTAATGGGGCACGGCATCGCCCAGATCTTTGCCTTGCACGGGCACCTTGTTAGGTTGGTTGATAGTAATGAGGATGTCCTCAACATCGCTAAAGATCGTGTGCGGGATAACCTCACAAATATGGCTAACCAGGGAGTCGTCTTCGATGAAAGCTTTGACGTGATCCTGGACCGGATCCAGATCTCTGCTGACCTGGCTCCAGCTTGTGAAGATCCAGACTTTGTGATCGAAGCGGTATACGAAAACCTTGAATTGAAACAGCAGATCTTTTCTGATCTGGACCGCTTATGCCCATCCAAAACAATTCTCTGCAGCAACACATCTGTGATGAGCATCACCGAAATCGCAAGCAAATCGGAAAACCGGGAGCGGATCGTTGGCACTCACTTTTGGAATCCTCCTTATTTGATCCCTCTGGTTGAAGTTGTCAGAACTGAAGAGAGCGCCGATTGGTGTGCCGAAGCGACTTTTGACCTCCTGGCCAGGGTTGGCAAAAAGCCAGTTCATGTCTACAAAGATGTTCCAGGATTTGTAGGAAATCGTTTACAGCATGCCCTCTGGCGTGAAGCTTTCGCCATCATTGACGAAGGAATTTGCGATCCTGCCACAGTTGACGAAGTCATTCGGAATGGTTTTGGCCTGCGCCTGCCAATACTTGGCCCGGTTGAAACAGCAGATATGGTTGGCCTGGATCTTACCATAGCCATCCATGACTACATTCTGCCGCATATTAACGCTGATCCAATCCCTTCAACTACTCTGAAAGAGAAAGTGGACGCTGGGGAATTGGGTTTTAAAAGTGGAAGTGGTTTTCAGGTTTGGTCTGAAGAGGAAATTGCTCAATCCCGCCAGCGTTTAGCAAACTACCTCATTGGAATTTTTGCCGGGCAGCACGACTAGAGGAATGAAGAGGAAGATCCGAAGATAATAATTGCGAATCTTCCCCTTTTTTTATATGGACATGACGCAGTTTGGATCGAAGCGATGGAAAGCAAGAAATTCTTAATCACGTGGATGGCTGCGAAAATATTGATAATCTTATAAATGCAGGACAATAAATTCATTCCATGGCTTTAAAGAGTGAAAGGGTGGAAAGAAAAGAAACAAGGACAATATGTAACTGGAAGACTAGCACTCAATATCCAATCTACTACATTGATCAAGATCAACCAGCTCAGCTTTATTAGGAGAAAAGAATGGAAAAGCTTATTCTTACAACAGCATTAACAGGCGCAATAACAGTACCTTCACAGACACCACATTTGCAATATACCATTGATGGTATTGCCGATGACGCAATTGCTTGTGCTGAAGCTGGTTCAACCTCGGTCCATATCCACGCTCGCATTCCAGAAAATGGACATCCTTCATCCGATCCTGAGATCGTCAAGAAGATCGCCTCCCGGATCAAGGCCAATTGTGATGCTATTGTGTGCATTACCACAGGCGGCGGGATGGGGATGACACCTCAAGATCGGTTGCGGGGAGCTGCAATCTGTAAACCCGAGCTGGCGTCTTTTAACCTTGGCTCGATGAACTTCTCAATGCATCCTGTTGCCAAGTGGTTTAAACCTGAAGACTGGAAGTTTGATTGGGAAAAAGATTATGTTGAGGGAACGAAGGATTTCATTTTCCGGAATACGTTCGGCGATATGGAAATATTTGCAGAAACGATGGAAAAGAATAATGTCAAACCAGAATTTGAAGCCTATGATCTCAGTCATCTCCACAATTTAAAGTTCCTGGAGAAAAGTGGGATTATCAAACCCCCTTATTGGCTCCAGTTTGTGCTTGGTGTATTGGGTGGGCTGGTTGCAACTCCAGAATCGTTGATCGCTATGGTCCAGACTGCTACTAACTTGTTTGGAAATGAAAATTTCCGCTGGTCTGTGATCGGGGTTGGTTATCCAATGGAGTTTAATATGGCTGCCATGGCAATCATGATGGGCGGGCATGTTCGAGTTGGCTTGGAAGATAATCTCTTTGTAAAGAGAAAAGTATTGGCCAAAAATGTCGATCTGGTTGAAAAGGTAAAACGAATCGCCGCTGAATTTGAACGTGAGATTGCCACGCCCGATGAGGCCCGAGAAATGTTGGGATTGAAGGGGTTGGACGCTGTCGATTATTAAGTGCTGACAGAATTCCAGTTCAGAGTTAAATTTATTCGATTGAAATAGCGAGGAGCAGGGCATGACAAATAAGGTTGATATTATTGCGGAAGGTGAGGGGGAGCTTTTAGGGTGGCGAGACCCGGACGAGAACAGGGCCTGGATAAGGGAAAATAAACCCCGTGGTTTGGTGGATAAGCAAATGTCTGTGACAAAAGCTGTCGAGAAGTTTGTCAAAGATGGAGATTATCTTGCTTTTGGTGGTTTTGGTCACATCCGGGTTCCAATGGCGCTTGTATATGAAATCATTCGGCAGGGGCGTCGTAACCTCGCAATCGCAGGAAAAACAGCCGTTCATGATATTGATATATTGATCGGTGCAGGATGTGTAAGCAAGGTTGAATGTGCTTATGCTTTTGGCCATGAATTACGAGGTCTTTCCAATGCCGGACGCCGCGCTGTTGAGAGTGGTGCTGTAGAGGTCGTAGCGGAAATTTCTAACGCCAGCTATCAATGGCGTTTTCTGGCAGCTATGATGGGAATACCATTTATTCCCGTGCGAAATATGATGGGTACTGACACATTTACAAAGAGCTCTGCCAAGCAGATGACGGATCCCTGGTCCGGGAAAACCGTTACTTTACTTCCCGCTGCTTATCCAGATGTGGCGCTTTTCCACGTGCCGTGCTGTGATAAATACGGGAATGCAAGTATTGACGGCATTATTGTGGAAGATTTTGAATTGGCCCGGGCATCTCGTCGGGTGATCATCACCACTGAAGAGATCGTTGACGAGGAAGAAACCCGCCGTAATCCCCGGGGTACAGTGATTCCTTTTTATGTTGTAGACGCAGTTTGTGAAGTTCCTTATGGAGCTCATCCCACTGAGATGCCTTACCGTTACTTTTTTGATGAACAGCATATTTACGAATGGCTGGCTTTATCAAAAACAGAAGAGGGAGCCAAAGAATACTACGATAAGTATGTATTTGGCGTGAAGGATTTTGATGAATACCTGGAAAAGATTGGCGGCCTGAATATGTTGAACCAGCTCAAGAAGGTCGAGCAGCTCAGAATGCCAATGGGTGATGTTCAATCGAACCAGGCGGAATAAGAATATTACGGGATCTTATAAAACATGAATACATCAACTCAAGTGGAATATACACTAACTGAATTACAGAGCTGCGTGGCTTCACATATCCTGGAAGATAATCAATCAGTATTTGTCGGAACTGGCTGTCCGTTAGTGGCCACCATGTTAGCTCAACGAACCCATGCTCCTAACTTGCTTATCATTTTCGAGGCTGGGGGAATGGGCCCCCAGGTTCCTGAATTACCTATATCAGTTGGAGATTCCCGCACTTTCTACAAAGCTATTGCGGCCAGCTCGATGCATGATGTGATGGCAGCCGGCCAGGCCGGTTATATTGATTATGGTTTTTTGGGCGCTGCTGCAATAGACATGTACGGCAACCTTAATACAACTGTGATCGGTGATTGGAAAACTCCCAAAGTGCGCCTGCCTGGTTCTGGCGGCGCAAATGACGTGGGGTCGTTTTGCTGGAGGACCATTTATAATCTGCGGAATCAGAGCAAACGAACATTTGTGAAAGAGCTGGATTTCATCACCACGCCAGGTTATCTGGATGGAACAGGCGCCCGGGAAAAAGCTGGCTTGCCTACTGGCTGTGGTCCCTATCGAGTGATCACACAATTGGGTGTATATGGTTTCGATGAAGCTACAAAACGGCTTATGCTTATTAGTATCCACCCACGCGTTACTCTGGATGAAATTCAAGATAACAGCGACTTTGAGATATTAATTCCGGAGGATGTGCCAGTAACAGCGATTCCAACTGATGAAGAAAGACGGATTTTGAGAGAAATTGATCCGACTGGCAGGGTCATCGATAAGTAGACTTTAAGGATGCAAATATGAGTTTTAAGAAATTGGTACTTGAGTTTTTACTTTTTGGTTTGAGCAAGCTCTTTGGAATCCAGGCCTTCCGGGATTCAAGCTTCCGCGATCGACTTAAGGAAAAAAACTGTATCGCTCAAATCAAGTTAATGGATGATTCTGTTGGACGGTATTTTATCTTTCAGGATGGGATAGTTAAATCGCAACGAGGGGTCCATCACGAAGCTGATATATCCATGATCTTTGCCAGCGCAGAAGTTGCGTTGGAGTTAATTACCCCGCCCGTTGACAGCTTGGCTCAAATCAATGCTGCCAAGAACTTCCAATTTGTACTGGATGGCCCGGAGGATCTGATTTCTTGGCTGCCTGTTACCTTGATTAACCTGTTATCCGCAGGCGCCAAGTATGGGGTAGACTTGGATGGTGGGGTAAAACGATTTGTAAATAATACCAATGGCGGCCCAGTTTATGTATACGTAAAAGATGACAAAATCATCCGCATCACTCCGATCGAATTCGGTGATGATGATCCAGAGCCCTGGACGATAGAAGCTCGTGGCAGGAAATTCACTCCTCCCCGCAAAGCAACAGTTCCTTCATATACCATGACTTTCAAATCCATGGTTTATTCCCCTGATCGCCTTCTGTATCCCATGAAGAGAGTTGATTTTGATCCCAAAGGCGAACGCAATCCACAAAACAGGGGCGTTTCGGGCTATGAACGCATCACTTGGGAAGAAGCCCTGGATATTGTTTCGGGCGAGATCAAACGTGTCCGTAAAGAACACGGGAAAGGGGCGATACTTTCAGGTTCAGGTTCTCACCACTTGTGGGGTTGGATTGGTTACTGGTTAAGCACGCACCGCCGGTTTATGAATACGATTGGTTATTCAATGGTCGATCACAACCCGGACAGCTGGGAAGGCTGGTATTGGGGTGCTATGCACCACTGGGGCCATAGCTCAAGGTTGGGTGGTGGCGATTCCTACAGTACGGTTGAAGATGCTCTCAAAGAATGCGAGATGATGATCTTCTGGTCCAGTGATCCCGAGGCGACATCTGGTGTTTATGGTGGTTTGGAAGGATCGATCCGGCGTTTATGGCTTAAGGATTTGGGCGTCAAGATGGTTCATATTGATCCCTTCTATAACCATACTGCTGGGATGCTGGAAGGAAAATGGTTCGCTCCCAGGCCGGCTACCAGCCATGCGATGGCTTACGCTATTGCGTATGTCTGGATCACTGAAGGTCTATATGACAAGGAATATATTGATACTAGAACTACTGGATTTGATGAGTGGAAAGCTTATGTTTTAGGAGAGACTGATGGAATTCCTAAAACACCTGAATGGCAGGAATCCGAAACCACAATTGCTGCCAAAGATATTCGAGCCCTGGCACGAGAATGGGGAACGAAAAAAACCTACCTGGGTTGTGGAGGCTTGGGAGCCAATTTCGGCGGTGCCTGCCGATCTGCAACAGGTATTGAATGGGCTCGGGCCATGGTTTATCTGGCAGCTATGCAGGGATTGGGAAAACCCGGCCAGAATATGGGGAATATGCAGTGGGGCACCCCGGTTGATCACCGTTTCTTCTTCCCGGGGTATGCGGAAGGCGGTATGTCAGGCGATCTGGCTGGCACGGCAGCTGGGCTGAACATGTTCCAGCGAATGCCAAATCTGCCCTCCATGAATACATCCTATCAGCGTGTGCCCAGACTTAAGATCCCGGAAGCTATCCTGGATGGAGAATGTGAAGGCTATCCTACGGATTCCAAGACTATCGAGGGACAATTCCTGGGTTATAGATACCCCGCGCCAGGCCATTCGAAAATTCGCATGTATTACAAATATGGCGGTTCGCATTTTGGCACAATGAGCGATTCCAATCGTTATGCCCGGGCCTATCGCAGTGACGAGTTGGAATTTGTTGTCAACCAGGCTATCTGGAATGAAGGAGAAACCAAGTTTGCTGATGTCATTCTCCCCGCCTGCACGAATTTTGAGCGTTGGGATATTGGAGAATGGGCGAATACCAGTGGATACCTTTTCCATGCCTATGGACAGCTGAATCATCGGGTCATTACACTTCAGCATAAATGCATTGAACCCCTGGGAGAATCGAAATCTGATTACCAGATCTTCCTGGAATTATCTGAACTCCTGGGTGTCTCCAATCCCTTTGCGGAGGGCACAGATGAATTGGGCTGGTGTAAGCGCATGTTTGACGGCACTGATTTACCGAAAGTGATCTCCTGGAAAAAAATCATGAAGAAAGGCTACTATGTTGTGCCTGCTCCTCCTGAGAATCAACGGCCTCCTGTAGCTTACCGCTGGTTTGCTGAAGGGCGCAAAAAAGATGTTCCGGATATGTCTCCTCTTCCGGGTGATTATGCAGGGGAATATGGTGAAGGCCTCCAAACCCAATCAGGCAAGATCGAGTTTGTCAGTTCCAGTTTGAATCGATATGACCCTGATGATCCCGAACGCCCGCCGATGGGCCAATATATCAAATCATGGGAAGGTCATCATACTAGCGATCTTTATGGAAAATATCCTCTTCATTTGATCACTCCCCATGTTCGGCACAGTTTCCATACAATGGGAGATGGGAAGGACAGTTTTTTGAATGATGTCAAGGATCACCGCGTGTTAATAGATGATTACTATTATTGGATTGTGCGAATTAATAATCAGGATGCCGAAAGCAGAGGCATCAAGATGCACGACCTGGTAAAAGTTTATAATGACCGCGGGGCTGTGATCTGTGCGGCGCAAACAACAGAACGTATGCCGCCAGGATCAGTACACTCGTATCAAGCGAGTGCGGTGTATGAGCCGATCGGTGAACCGGGAAATTCTCCGGATAAAGGTGGCTGTGTTAATACGCTGACCCCAAGCCGTTCGATTATCAAGAAATCTCATTCAACAGCATCTAACTCCTGTCTTGTGCAGGTTGAAAAGTGGAACGGCGAGGAAGGTGGATGGTGAAAAAAGCATATATGATTATTGATTTAGATTTGTGCATTGACTGCAATAACTGTTTCCTGGCTTGCAAGGATGAATTTGTCGATAACCAATGGCTGCCGACTTCATTGGCTCAGCCACGGCATGGTCAGCGTTGGATGAATATCATGCGTAAGGAGAGGGGGCAGTTTCCCTTGATCAGCGTTGCATACTTACCAACTCCCTGTATGCACTGTGAGAATGCGGACTGTATGGTTGCGGCAGAAAACGATGCGATATACAGACGTGATGATGGAATCGTGATCATTGATCCAGTCAAGGCAAAAGGTCAGAAAGCTATTGTGGATTCATGCCCCTATGGTGTGATCTGGTGGAATGAAGAGGAGCAAATTCCTCAAAAATGTACCTTCTGTGCCCATCTACTGGATGATGGCTGGGAAGCTCCTCGATGTGTGCAAGCCTGTGCTACGGGAGCATTGGTTTTCAAGTCTGTTGAGGAAAAGGAAATGGAAAAAATTGTCGCAGATGAAAACCTAAAGGTCTTGAATACGGATTACAATCCAGATCCTCATGTTTATTACAAGAACTTACAGCGCTACACTCACTGTTTTATTGGTGGAAGTTTAGCCGTAAAAAAGAATGGCATCACAGATTGTTTGGCTGGAGCGACAATCACCCTTTATAAAGGGGGAGAAGAAGTTGGGGTGGAAATCAGTGATGCATATGGAGATTTCAAAGCTGACCATCTCAAACCAAATAGCGGATCCTATCTTCTGGAAATTAAACATCCTGATCATGAAAGCAAAACGCAGGAGGTTGATTTGAATACCAGTATCAACCTGGGCACCATCTGGATCTAGAAAACATTCGGAAAGAAGTAAATAATTCTAAGATATGAAGGAAATAAAATAAGAGAGCAAAGAATTGATAATGATGAATATTGATCCGAGTTCTTCAACCTAAGACTTCCTTAAACTGATCAAGTTATGGTTGAAAAGCCCATTCCTTTGGCTTTACGCGAAGGACAAGGTCAAGAGAAGAAATTCTCTGACCTCCCGATATCTGCTGGTAAGTAGATTGAATTGGAAAGGACACTGAGGATAATTTGTGTTTAATTCCGCTTGCCAGAGAATTTATGGCAAGCGGTTTCCTTTTTATGGAAGTGTTTTACGAGAATAGCAGAAATTTAGGCAAATGATGATCAAGATCACGAACCTGGCGGTTTCTTATAATAAAAGTCCAGTATTAAAGGATATCTCTTTCAAAGTGAATGAGGGAGACTGGGTGATGATTACGGGGCCCTCAGGCAGCGGGAAAAGCACCCTGGCCAGGATTATCAGCGGGTTAATTCCCCATTATATTCGGGCAGATGTGAGTGGGTCAATCCAGGTGAATGGAATTAACACCCTTCTATCTACTCTGCCTGAAATCTCTCAAGAAGTGGGTATGGTCTTTCAGAATCCCGGGACCCAGTTATTCCACCTGAGCGTGGAAGAGGAGCTTGCATTTGGCCCCCGTAATTTGGGTTTATCCGAAAGTGATGTTCAGGACCGTGTCGCTCGAGTTCTTGTAGAAGTTGGGATACAGGATCTTCGTGATAAGCGCCCCGACACACTCTCTGGTGGACAAAAACAGTTGGTTGCTGTTGCAGCTGTATTGACCATGGAGCCTAAAGTGCTGGTGTTGGATGAGCCCACCGCATCGCTGGATGTCCCCAGTCTTAGAAAATTGATAGAAGTTTTATCAAGGATTAATTCTCAAAAAGATATCACGATCATCATGATCGAGCATAGGCTTCATGCTGTTCACTATGGAGTTGATAAATTCTATGTTATGGATGAGGGCCAATTTGTTCACGAAGGGCCTGCGGATTATATTCTTGATGATCCGGTGTGCAGGCAGAGGTATGGGCTGCGTCGTCCAGGTGATCAGAAATTATCTTCCTGGAAAGAATTGATTAGTGAAAATGGAGCTTTGGCTCAGAATACACCGCCCTTGCTCCAGCTGGAAAACGTGTTTGCTGGATATAACGGAAAAAATGTGATCAAAGGGATCAACCTGGCCCTCTATCCTGGAGAATTCGTTTCATTAGTTGGAGGAAATGGCGCCGGAAAGTCAACGCTGGCTATGGTGATTGGCGGTTTAATAAAACTGCAATCAGGTAGGCGCATTATTGAGGGAGGAAAAAAACTCAAGCCTGGACTTGATTTAGCTATCCTTTTTCAAAATCCCCAGGAGCAACTTTTTACCGATACTGTTGATTATGAAGTGGCCTTTGCGGCCAATAATTTCGGATTATTTGATCAGAAGCAGCACCAAACTGTACTCGAAGAAGCAGGGTTGGAGGCATTGGGATCTCGCCATCCATTTAATTTGTCCCTGGGGCAGCAGTTAAGAACAGCGCTGGCAGCCAGTGTTGCTATTCAGCCCAGAATCGTGATCTTGGATGAACCTACTTTGGGTCAGGACTGGGGCCATTTAGAAAAAATTATGAACTACATCCAGGCCCTTCAAGAAAAGGGCACAACTATTTTGCTAATTACGCATGACTTCAAGCTTGTTCATTATTATTCTGAGAGGGTTTTGCTAATGGAGAAGGGTGAGGTCATACTCCAAGGGCACATAGACAAAGATTCAAAATAAGGTTGATAGTGATATGAAATTCTCTACAAGAAATTTAGTAACCCTGGCGGTGTTTGGAACGCTGTGGGGTATTTCGGAAATAACTCTGGGCACATTACTCAAGACCCTTGATATTCCTCTCAGCGGTTTGTTGTTATCCATAATTGGATTAACGATTGCTTTGATAGGCAGGATATTCGTTCCCATGAAGGGCTCAACGATCTTTATCGGTGCAATCGCGATGTTGTTGAAACTCTTCTCTCTAGGCGGCGTTGTTCTCGGTCCAATGCTCGGAATTTTCGGAGAGGCTATCATAGCTGAAATACTTCTATCATTGACAGGTAAACCACGGTTGGGGAGTTTGATCCTGGCAGGAGGCCTGAGTACTCTGTGGGTTTTAGCGCAGCCTTTTGTAACCAACCCAATATTATATGGCAGGTCTGTTCTTATTGTTTGGGAGAAGGTGATTAATAATGGTGGCAAGCTTCTGGGTTTGGGAACTAATGTGGCATTTTGGATCATGGGGATTTTGGCCCTTATACACTTGGCCAGCGGAGCAGTTGTGGGAATATTGAGTTGGACTTTGGGTGGCGCACTTCAAAAAAGAGTAGGTATTTCAGCGGAAGGATGATCCTTTAGGAAAAAGTTATGAGTTTAAGCTATCGGATAGAATCAGAATTAAAATCAGGAGAACGAATTCCTCTCGGCACTCTGGGCCACCTGGTGGTTTTCTCTTGGTCCCTGGCCATGGTGTTGTATTCCACACCTGAGAATATGTTATGGATAGCCGGGCTCTGTATCCTGGTCTTGTTGATCTTGTATCCTGGAGCTTGGTGCTCGGTGATTAATTTTCGCAGGTTTATCCTCCTGTTGCTGATCGCGGTCCCCCCGGTCTTCTTTCTGGGGGATGTGGACAGTATCTTTCTTGGAATTCCATACTCTGCAATTGGCAGTATCAGTTCGCTTCATATCTCACTGCGGTTTGTTGTGGTGCTGATAGCTGTTGAAGGGCTAACCAGCGCAGTTGAAATATCTGCTTTGGCGTATATCCTGGAACGTTTTGGACTTAAAGGATTAGGTTTTTCTATGGGAGTGGCAGTTAATTTGCTACCATCTTTGCAAAAATCCTGTACTCAGAGCTGGCTTGCATTAAGAATGCGAGGGGGATTGAGGAAGAACTGGTGGAAAGGCCTTATGCTTTTCAGCCTCACAACAATTACCTGTGCTATTAAACGCGCTGAGGAGATTGCATTGGCAGCTGAATCCAGGGCTTTCTCCCCTGACAAAACTAGCCCCTTGCCTGTGAAGAGCAGCCCAATCGATTGGGCAGTCATTATATTAGTGTGTATATCGATTTTATTGATTATTTAGTGTAATTATTTCTGGAGTGGAGATGATTTCATTTGATCAGGCCTATAAGACGACCATTGAGAAAATCAAACCTCTTGATGAAGAACATGTCACACTGTGGGAGGCTGAAGGCCGTGTCACGGCCAGAGAACTTTTATCTAAAGTCTGGTCTCCCTCGCTTGATGTTTCTCTCAAAGATGGATATGCGATCCAATCAGAGGATATTCAAAATGCTTCCCCGGAACGTGGTATATCCTTAACTGTTGTGGGGAGTATCGCGGCAGGAGGCGATTGGAATGGAATTTTGCAACCCGGGCAGGCTGTGAGGATCCTCAGCGGCGCCCCAATCCCTGCTGGCGCTCAAGCTGTAATTGCCAAAGAATTTACCCGGCAAGATAGTGGCCAGCTCTTGGTTTATAACAACGCTGAACCGGGACGGAATGTCTTAGAAAAGGGTGAAGACGTTAAGAAGGACGAATTTCTGCTTGGTAAAGGAGCTCTTCTTACGCCGGGCCGAATCGGTTATTTAGCATCGGCAGGCTATGAGGAGATTCCCGTCATTAGATCCCCTCGTGTGGGCATTATCGCGACAGGTGATGAGGTTGTGGCTCCTGGAAACACCCTGCCAGAGGGAAAATTATACGCCAGCAATCTGGTTACTTTAGGGTCCTGGTGCAATAAATTCGGATTTTCTATCGAAACAGATATTTTGCCTGATGAAGAGGAAGCCCTCTGGAAAGGGCTGAGCAACGCCCTTGAAATGTACGATGCGGTTATTACGAGTGGAGGAGCCTGGACCGGTGACAAGGATCTTGTAAAGCGGGTGCTGGTGGAGTTGGGGTGGAAGATGGAATATCATCACATCCGCATGGGCCCTGGTAAAGCTGTGGGTTTTGGCATGGTTGGGATGAAGCCGGTATTTATTCTCCCCGGAGGACCCCCATCCAATCACATCGCTTTTTTACAGCTGGGGCTGCCTGGATTAAAACGCCTGGCCGGGTGGATTGATCCTGGTATGCCTTTTGTGCCAGTGGTTATGTCTGATACGATACGCGGACAGATCGATTGGACGCAGGTAATTCACGGCAAACTAACAAAAATTGGTGAAACCATAACTTTCAAACCCATCAAACCGAAGAGCCGGCTACAAATGATCTCTACCAGTGATGCGATTGTGATGATCCCAGAAGGAATAAATGAGATCACACAGGGAGCAATTACCGAAGCGCTATTACTTAACTGAAACATGAACGCGCATGTCTGGATATTCTGATACACTCGAGCATGATTTTGCCAAGACCAATATCATGTAGCTATTTTCTTTAGATTAGAGTCGCATTTCTTGTTGAGTTTCCCTAAGGAAATTAGGTGCAATTACATTGGAATCAATGGAAAACATGAGTTTCCGCTTTTTTTGGTCACATTTTTCTATCTACTATTTATATTGAGGATCTGCAAGAAAATGAAAGAAAACGAGCCGCCAACCAGTTGGTTCGGCTGATAGTTCTCGGTGCAGCTTTGGTGCAATCAGCGTGGAAAAGATGGAAATTATGGACTCAATGGACATTCCTGAGTTGACACCATCGAGAGGATGGACAGAAATTACCCCCATAAACGCTATGTTCACTCACCCCATCGGATTCGAAGTCAGACGCTCTATCCATTGAGCTACGGGTGCGTGTGGAAAAATTATTATACCGCTGAGGGGAAAATAGTCAATTTTAGAGGTTTTTTTGCTTGAATTTATGGAAAAAGCCTATCTTTGACACACGACCAAAATTTCGAATTAATTTCTCCTGGTGCAACCAGCAAAAAGATTGATTTGAATCGATGGCAATTTAACCAAAAAACGCTTAGGTTTGCCCTCTAAATGGGGGGAGAATGGGGCTGAAAAAATCGGGCGTCTGACATAAGATCAGGGGTTTATATTGGGTGTCTGACATCAATTCAGGTAAATTTATTAGGTGTCTGACTGCCAATCAGTATCTCTATCCATTGAGCTACGGGTACGTGTGTGAGGATATTAAACTGCAATGAGGGGGAGCGTCAAATTTCATTATTAAATGCAGGATTCTACTCCGCTTTACTGCGCGAACGAGATATGCTTTTTTGTGTCAACTCAGTGGTTTTCCCAATCGCTTTTCCAGATATTGCAGCGACAAATTAAAAACAATAGCTAATAAGGATACTGTTAATGAACCTGAGATGATCTTATCGAACCGCCCTTGGGATATACCGTTGAACAACAGCGTTCCTAACCCTCCTGCACCAAACATCGCGCCAACAGTGGCAATTGCTGTTGCCACTACTACGGACAGTCGCATTCCGGCAATCAGCACTGGCAATATTAATGGTAGCTGTATCTGAGTAAATTGCTGCGCTCTTGTCATTCCCATGCCTTGAGCAGCTTCCATTATGCCTGGTTCAATTGCATCTAATCCAGCGATTACATTCCGTACTAAAATGATCTGGCAATATATAACTAGCGCAACAACGACTGTAGTTGCATTTAAGCCGAATAATGGGAGCAGTAATATCATCAACACGAGGCTGGGTATTGTGTAAAGCGTCCCTAAAATACCAAGAACAACGGTTGTTAATTTCTGTTTTCCGTGAATATAGTAACCAAGAGGAATGGCAATTACGGTGGCGATGAGCAATGCTCCAATTGCGAGCACAATATGCTCCCACAACAATTTCAAAATAATATCAGGGTTGTTGAATATATAACTCATTTTAACCAACCGAATTACGAATATTATCGTAAGTTATTGTCCCTAAAGGCTGTTTTCCGCTATCTACAACGGTCAAAAAATCCTGCTTTGACTTCACCAAATCGGACAATGCCACTCGTAAACTTTCATCCTGATAAATGGTTTGTTTTATTGGGCCACCATCTAATAGTGGTTCCATGATCGTTTCGACACGGATCTGTCCCAGCTGTCGGACAATATCATCTGCACCAACCAATTCAGATACAAAATCATCATTGGGTTGAGTCAATATTTGCAGGGGTGTACCATATTGAACTAGTTGTCCCTCGCGCAAAATCGCTATTTTATCAGCCAAACGTAATGCTTCATCCACATCGTGCGTTACAAAGAGGATAGTTTTACGCAATTGACGTTGCAGCTTTAGCAGCGAATCTTGAAGATCAGTTCGGGTGATGGCGTCAATTGCACCAAAGGGTTCATCCATTAAGATTAGATCAGGATCCCCTGCCAGCGCCCGAGCTACACCAACGCGCTGTTGCTGCCCACCAGACATTTGTGCTGGATATCGTTCCCTGAACTCGTTAGGGGGCAAGGCGACCATGTCCAGCAGTTCATCAACTCGACTTTTTGTTTTTTCTTCAGGCCATTTCATTAGATTGGGTACAATTGAAATATTTTCTTCAACGGTCATGTGGGGGAAAAGGCCTGTTTGTTGAATAACGTATCCAATTTTTCGGCGCAGGTGTATTACATCCATTCCGTTGTAGATCGATTGATCGTCAATAAGGATGTCACCAGATGTCGGTTCATGTAACCGGTTTACCATCTTTAACAGCGTTGTTTTTCCACAACCAGAAGGTCCTAGTAAAACGATAAACTGCCCAGAATCAACAGTTAAGTCGATTCCGTTAAGTGCTGGACGCACCATCCCGGCAAACTCTTTTACGACTTTCTCAAAACGAATTGTACTCATAAGGTTAAGAAATAGTTGCCCGTTGTTGCACAAACAACGGGCATTATGTGAATATGGAAAACTACCCGTCAATCAATCCGTTCTCTATCAGGAAATCTCGAGCGACATCTTCTGGCTCGGCACCTTCGCCGGTGACCAGGTTGTTCAATTCTTGCATGGTAGCATCGTCAAGCAACGGGGCTACTTTATTAAGAGTCTCAGCTATTATTGGGTTTTCATCCAGAACTGATTGACGCACAACCGGTGCCACCTGATAGGGAGGGTACAATCCTTTATCATCTACCAATACACGTAATCCGTTGGCATAGATCTCACCATCGGTCCCAAAGGCAACAACAACATCTGCATCTTTGCTAAGGAGAGTGGGATAGCGCAAACCAAAATCAACAGCAAGATAATTGCTAAACTCGTATCCGCTATAAACAGCCTGCAAACCTGGAAGACCATCTTCGCGCTCTGCAAATTCAGGAGGGCCTGCCAAAACAAGGTCAGGAGCCTGTGTAGCCAGATCAGAGAAAGTGACAATAGCTAATTCAGCAGCGCGTTCTTCTGTCATTGCCAACGCTTGTGTATTATTCATAGGGGCCGGGTCTAACCAGACCAGATTAAATCGCTCGAGATAAGCATCCGACACGGCTTCAAAGACAGCATCCGCATTGGTCATTACATCCATTTGGAGTACTGTGAGTAGACCAGTTCCGGTGTATTCGGGGTAAATATCCAGTTCATCATTGATGAGCGATGCGTGCAGGACAGGTGTTCCACCCAATGCTCCCTTCCGGTCAACGGTAAAACCGGCATCCTCGAGCAAAAGTGCGTACATTTCACCCAAAATGAATTGTTCCGCAAATCCTTTCGAGGCAACAGATAAAGTAGCGGATTGTGTATTAGTGCAACCCGCTACCAATATTGCTGCGATAAGAACAATGCTAATCCAAAGTCCGTTTTTGATTTGTGTTTTTTTCATGATCGAATCTCCTAAAGATATATGATTGAAAATAATAAACTTACACTGATTTATATGATTGAACAGCACGTTGAAGCGAACTTAATAGAGCTTCAGATGCCAGTACTAAAAGTGCTATTGGAATAGCGCCCACAAATAGAATTGATAGTTGATACATAGCATAACCTCTTTGAATATACAGCCCAAGCCCTCCACTACCGATAAATGCTGCTAATGTCGCACTGGCTATCACCTCTGTACTCGCTGTTCGGATCCCGGTCAAAATAATAGGCAGCGCTAATGGAAACTCTATTTTGCGCAGGATTTGTTTTTTGGTCATACCCATGCCGGCGGCAGCTTCTTTGATAGCAGGATTGATCGTTCGGAAAGCGGCATCAGTATTTACCAAAATGGGGGGCATGGCAAGTATGGTGAGAGCGATGATTGCTGTGTCCAATCCCACGCCCATATACGGGACTAGGAGAAAAAGTATTGCCAGACTGGGGATAACGCGCAATCCATTAACAGCGTTGATTATCGCCTTGGATTTACGCCAGGATCGGGACGTCCACACACCTAGCGGAATGCAAATCACTACACTTATGACCAAAGAAATGGTAACCAGTATTAAATGGTCAGTGGTTGCCTGGCGCAGCTCATCTAGATGTCCTATTGCGTATTCCCAAGTAGTAAATGCTAAATCCACAAATATTCTCCAGCCAGACTTGTGAGTGAAGGAAAAACTTCATCGATCAATTTTCAACTAAATGTTGATCGCTTAAATGGAGCACGATCTCAAACGCAAATTTATTACGCATAGCAACTTATGCTTTGAGAACTAGCCGTTGTTACTCAACTCTTCCTTTGGTAGGATATTCTCTTGGACATCCCAATGTTCAACAATCTTACCGTCTTATACGCGGAACAATTCTCTCTAATCATGTGGTGAGAAATGCCCTCATGTCTACGATCGCCCGACGTAATATGCCTTCACTTCAGGCCTGCGTGATGACTTCTGTGATCGGTTTTGCCATGGCAAATTTAGTATTCGATTTATTAGATGCAGCCCTGAATTCGCAGATCGGATTAACCGAGTAAGTCAACTTAACTTATACTGATTTCAGATACTGATGAACCTGACTGACTGCATTAGCTCCCTCACCAACAGCCGAGGCTACTCGTCTTACAGCCTCATCGCGAACATCTCCTGCCACGAAAATTCCGGGAACGCTGGTCTCAAGGGGATAAGGATCCCGCTGTAATGACCAGCCTTTAGGACGCTTTCCATTTCGCATTAAAGTTCTACCAGCTC
>JADHTJ010000087.1 GCA_016785015.1 Anaerolineales bacterium | reverse complement strand
CCGGTGATGAAGTTATTATGCCGACTTTTACAATCATATCCTGCGCTTTGGCGGTGATCGAGAACGGCGGAATCCCAGTTTTGGTGGATTCTGACCCAGATACCTGGACTATGGATGTGAATCAGGTGGCAGAGAGAATTACGCCCAAAACGCGCGCAATCATGCCGGTGCATATTTATGGCCATCCCGTGGAAATGAGCTCGTTGTGGAATCTGGCCAGGGAGCATGATCTTGTCATTTTAGAGGATGCCGCTGAAGCACACGGTGCGGAATATAATGGACGAAAATGCGGCGGCTTGGGCGATCTGAGTTGCTTTAGCTTTTACGCCAACAAGATCATCACTACAGGTGAAGGGGGGATGGTATTGACCAATGATTCAGAATTGGCTGAAGGATTGCGTGCTCAACGCAATCTAGCCTTCAAACCGGAACAGCGTTTCTACCATACCGAGTTAGGGCATAATTATCGCCTGACTAATCTACAGGCTGCCATCGGATTGGCTCAGATCGAACGCATTGATGAATTGGTTTCCAAGAAACGACGCATGGCTCAATCCTATAAAGATGCTTTGCGCGGGCTGCCGCTTCAGCTTCCAACCGAAAAAGATTGGGCAAAAAATGTTTACTGGATGTATGGCATCGTCCTAGATGATGAAGTGCCTTTCGATGCTGTTGAGTTCGCGCGCCGATTGAAAGACGCAGGCATTGGAACGCGCCCATTCTTTTTGGGGATGCATGAACAGCCTATTTTTCACGATAGAGATCTCTTCATTGATGAAAGTCATCCCGTAGCTGAGCGTATAGCCAAGCGGGGTCTGTATCTGCCTTCGGGGCTGACATTGACCGAGGGGCAGATCGAGCAGGTTGTGGATGTAGTTCGCGGGATATTGGAACAATGAGCCTATACCTAGTGGCGTGTCAAATTCCACACATAATGATAATTAGTGTATTCGGGGTTTCTACATCAAGGACGCGCTGTGCGACCCCGATGATGCGCGATTAGGATTATTTGGCGTGGATGAAATTCAATATATCAAAGATAAGGCAATAGTTTCTGCAAAGTGGGCATTAATTGCCCGGGCGTCCCAGTTGTTGGGGAGCGCCATCATGATGCTCTTCTTGCCATTCTGGTTGGTTCCCGATGATTTTGGAATCATCACAATGTTCTCTAGTGTAATGGCTTTAGTGATGGTTTTGCAGCAGGCGGGCTTGATGGAAACAACCGTTCAAAGAGAGCAGGATAGCGATAAAGTTCGCGAAGCTGCATTTTGGATGAGCAATACGATTAGCCTGATGCTTTATGGAATCTTATACATATTGGCCCCGCTCCTAAGTGCTTATTTCGGCGAAGACCGTCTTACATTACCCTTGCGCGTTGCCGGCTTGCAGATCATTTTGGCTGGTTTCTCTAATATTCCTTTGGCATTATTGCAGCGGCAATTTCAATATCAGCGTTATGCTCTAATCCAATTGGTCAGTTCATTAATCATGATTGTTGCCGCGGCATTATTTGCTATCCAAGGGAAGGGATACTGGGCGTATATTGTAGGAATTTTGAGCGGTGCGGCTGTACGAGTATTGCTTACTTTATTTTTCCTTGATTGGAGACCGAAATTTATTTTCGAGTTTCATTGGTGGGGAGTTGCTTTTAAATTTAGTGGATTCGTCACATTGGAAATGTTGTTAGGGTGGTTCTTTAGCTGGTTCGATAATGTTATCGTTGCTAAAAATCTTGGGAGTGATGCTGCTGGTATTTACTCACTGGCTTTCAATTTCGCATTGATGGTTATTAGTCTCCCTTTGGCAGCTATTACGGGTGTGACACTGTCAACTTTTAGCCGCATGCAAAATGATTCGGCTGCCTTAAAAGCAACCTATTTAAAAGCAACTGAATTTATTGCCAGCTATGCTATTCCTGCTAGTATTGGTTTCAGCATTATTGGGCCGCTTTTGATTGATCTAATTTATCCCGGAAGATATGCTTATCTGGGGACGATATTGCCGATTTTGGCTTTGTATGCCGGATTTGGGCACCTTTGGGCTCTCAACAGCGATGCATTCAAGGCGATCGGTGCGCCACAAATCATGTTAAAAATTTATGTTCTTGCTGCTGTAATCATGCTTCCTTTATATGTTTGGGCTAGCAGGATTGGATTATTTGAGTTTGTGATTGTTCGATCTTTGTTAGTGTTTGTTGGTGCTGTGCCGCATACTTATTATGCAGTGCGATATCTAAACCTTCGCAATGGCTATCTTTTTGACATCATTCGCAAACCACTTTTTGCAAGTATGATCATGGCAATTTTCGTGTGGGCTGGAACCAGAGTATATTTTGGCATCAATATTCCAAGTAGCGTACTTCGGCTAGGTTTCCTATTGGGAATAATTGTTATGGGTTTATTGGTGTATTGGCTTTGTATGCTTAGGATTTCACCTGGATTTCACACGCAAATTGTTGACTTATACTCTCGCTCGAAAAATGCCGTTTAATAAATAAGAACTACCTAATCGATTGCACGCATTGTTGCCATGATTTATGATAGGAATCATCTATGTCTGGTAAACTAATTTCCGCATCTGTGATTATCCCAACCTATAACCGTAGCGAAAGCCTTGCGCAGGCGCTGGCCAGTCTGTCAGCATTGAAAGTCCCCGAAGGCAAATTTGAAGTGATCGTCGTTGATAACAATTCGCTGGACGATACGCGTCAAGTTGCAGAAGCTGCACGCTCGGCTGGTTTAGATCTGAAATACGTTTTTGAGCCGCGACTTTCTTTTACGCTGGCCCGGCATACAGGAGCAGATGCTGCCTCTGGCGAAATTTTGATCTATATTGACGATGATGTAACCGTGACACCGGGTTGGTTGACAGCAATTCTAGATGCCTTTGAAACAGACGGGCGCATAGGTGTGTTGGGTGGCCCAATTCTTCCGATTTTTGAAACCGAACCCCCAGACTGGGTTTGTAATACCCCCGGCCTGTTCAATGGCCTGAGTTTGTGGACAAAACAACCACGGCGACAAGAAGTGAAAGGGGTTCCGGGTCCCAACTTTAGTGTGCGTCGGAGTTTTTTGCACCAGGTGGGCGGCTTTCCAGCAGACACTATTGGAGTAGAAGCAAATGGCAGACCAGGTGTCGTTGAAAAGGTTTATGTGGGTGATGGTGATTATGGATTGTGCCGAAAGATACATCAGGCTGGTTACAAGGTAATATATGAGCCGGGTGCTATTGTTGAACATCATATTCCAGAATTACGGTTGACTAAACCCTGGTGGCGCGCCAGGTTGGCAGGAGAGGCATATGTGCATGCCATTGTAGATTGGCGAGAGCAATCCCATTTCTTGCCGCTGATATTTGCGCGATTACTCTTCTTTGGCTTGTTGCGCGGGGGGAAGATCGCGCTGCGAGTAATTCTCAATACAATTCGGGGAAAACACTGGCTTGAGATGCTGGATTTTCAATGGGTTTATGTCAAAACGCGGCTGCGTGTGCAATGGGCGTTGATCCGCCATCCGAAATTGGCAGACCAACTTTGGGAGATAGCCCTGACAGGTATCCAATCGGTAGATCTTGACGAGCTAAAAGAAATTCTGCCCTGACGCAATGTTCCTGTGAAAGTGAATCATTATCATGCCGACCGCGAATATGAGGTCACTGAAAATTCTTTATAAACGTTTACGAACTTTGGCAAAAGCTGTTAAGAGTGATTATCGTTTTTCTCTTTCCGATTATTTAATATATCTTGGCTTTGCGGAGTATCCAGGTTTTCGAATACAGTTTCCAACTATTCATGTTCACAATGATTCAGTCAAATTCAAGCAGCTAAAAATCGCTAATAGTTTTTATTATTGGCCGACAGCGATAAGTTTTGATGGGCTAGATTGGATGCATCAAGAAGTGTTTGCCCCGGCATCCCGTAATTTTCATGCCTATGAATTTGGGGGAACTAGAATCGCTTCTGGAGATTATGTAATTGATGCTGGAGCCTGTGAGGGATTTTTTACGCGATATGCTTTACAGCGAAGCGCAAGGGTATTAGTGATTGAGCCAGTTGTTGAGTTGACAAAGGCTCTCAGACTTACTTTCTCCAAAGAGATCGCCGAAGGAAAGGTCGAAGTAAGTCATCTTGCATTAGCAGAAAAGTCAGGGCAGGCAAGATATCACGAGGATCCAGATCACCTATATGAAAGCCGCATAAGCAAAACAGGTTCAAATATCCAAGTTATGGCACTAGATGATTTGATTGGAGATGATCGAGTTCACTTCATCAAGATGGATGTTGAGAGCGCCGAAGTTAATGCCATACTAGGAGCTAGCAGGATTATTGCTGAACAAAAGCCTTGTTTGTCGATCGCCGTGTATCACGAAGTAGAAAATGCGCATAAGATCTGCAGTATCCTTCGTGAATTGCGCCCAGATTACAATATCCTTCATCGGGGTATTTTTGCATGGGAAGGTTGCACCCCCCGGCCGTTCATGGTGTATGCCTGGTGAGTTAGTAATATTATGATTTATTGCAGGAGAAAAATCTGTGGTCTTTAATCGCTATTCCAACTACTACGATTCTTTCTATGCCGAAAAAGATTACGCTGCCGAATGTGATTTCGTCGAGCTGATTTTCGACAAGTTTACTGACCAGTCGATCAAAGGTATTCTGGATCTGGGTTGTGGAACTGGGGGACACACAGTTTTATTAGCCCAGCGAGGCTATCAGTTGTCAGGGGTGGATCTCTCCGAGAGCATGTTGTCCATCGCTCGCAGTAAAGCCAAAGAGCTTAGCTTGACCATAGATTATCATCTGCAGGATATGCGTCAGTTACATCTTGAACAAACTTTCGACGCGGCGGTATCCATGTTCGCGGTGATGGGATATCAAACCAGCAACTATGATTTGGAGCAAGCCATTCAGGGTGTTCGCCAGCATTTGAGCCCCGGCGGGCTGTTCATCTTCGATGGCTGGTTTGGTCCGGCGGTGTTATCCGAACGCCCAGTTGAACGCACAAAGATCATCGAAACCGATGCTGGGCGCATCATTCGGCATGCGCGTCCGGAGTTAGATGTCGTCAACCATGTTGTAAAAGTTTTTTATAATGTTCTCCACTTGCAAGGGCATACACTTATCGATGAGATCGATGAAGTTCATACGATGCGATTTTTCTTTTATCAGGAGATTGAATATTTCCTTGAGAAAAATGGATTTGAGTTGCTTAAGATTTCTCCATTTATGGAGCTAGATCGAGCTATTGCCGTGGATGATTGGAATATGACGGTCATTTGCAGGAGAGTGTGAGTTTAATTATGGCTGTAATGAATATGCTCGGGATCAATATTCAGTGCCTTTCTTATGCGGATATGTTTCCCATTTTTGACGAGTGGTTACTTGATAAAACTTCTCGATCCCATCAAGTTGCGGTCATTAATGTTCATATTTGTGTTTCTGCACTTTTCGATAAAAAGTTACGAGGACTCTACAATAGCGTTGATCTTTCTGGCAGTGATGGGATGCCTTTTGTGAGGTGGGCGCGCGCATTCCACAATAAAGAAACGGATCGGTTTTATGCACCGGATCTTATGCACGAAATTAGCGGCAAAGCCAAAGAAAAAGACTACACATTTTTTCTCTATGGGGGCTATCCAGGAGCTACCGACCAAATCGAATCCTATCTTCATGGTAAATATGAAGGAATAAATGTTGTAGGGAAGTACACACCACCTTTTCGACCACTCACAGAGGCTGAGGACGAAAATTTCTGTGACATGGTAAATGCACTGAAACCAGATTTTATCTGGGTTGGATTGGGATCTCCGAAACAAGATGTATGGATTCAAGAGCACCTGAACAAAATTACTGGGAGTATTTTTATGCCTTCTGGTGCTACTTTTGATTTTTTTAGTGGCAGGATCAAACAAGCACCGCATTGGATTCGAAGTAGTGGCTTCGAATGGTTGTTTCGCCTTACTCAAGATTTTCGCAGACTTTGGGTCAGGTATACAATATATAATCTAATCTTTGTTTTTGTGTTTATTCTGCAACTTCTTCACATAATGAGATTTGAAGAAGATGCAAATAGCCGACTCAAATCCAAGAGAATTAGTTGAAAGATATGTGTTTGGCGCCAATACAATGAACTACCGAAAAACAAAACACGCAAAATCAATCGCATTTATCCATCATCGCGGTGAATTCGATTCCGTGCCCTCATTGATGGGATCGGTGAAGTTATTGTCCCAGGCTGGGTACGCTACCGATTTGATCTTCATAGCTGATCCTGCCTTCGCTCCGCCTTGTTTTGACGAAGAGAGTGTACACCTGGTCGCGCTGCCTTCTTTGAGGCGGCTGCCTCTGCCGGAGAGTGTTCGTAGAATTCTGGAAGCGTTAATCTTGTTCCTGGGTGTATTTTGGCGATCTGGAACCCGCCGTTATTCCTGGTTGGTTGGTATCGATCCGGTTGGTTTGATCATCAGTGGGATCTGTGCAACAATATTTCGACTGCGGTATTGTTATATTAGCCTGGAGATATTGTTTTCTGGGGAAATTAAGTCAGGTTACCTGAAAACCCTAAAGCGGTTGGAGCGCTACTATAATCAACGCTGTGCCTTTACCATAATTCAGGACCGCGTTAGGGCTGATCTTTTAGCAAAAGAAAATGGGGTTCCGCACGAATCGATTTTGCTGCTACCCAACTCGCCCCTTGGCGAAGTTAACCCGCAGCACAGCCGCTACCTACGCGAGCGTTTGGATATCCCCGATGATCAAAAGGTTGTGCTGCACGTAGGCACATTAAGCAAGTGGACCTGCACTCCGCAACTCCTGGATGTTTCTCGGAGTTGGCCGGCCACCTTGAAGTTAGTTTTGCACAGCCGGGAGCGCGGGAGCGAGATCGGCTTTGATCTGGCCGATCACCCCAGGTTACAGATTTCGGAAGGCCCCGTTTCTTCACAAGATCTCCCCGAGTTGATCGCATCTGCCGACATAGGTCTTGTTCTATATTGCATCGATGAGCAGCACTTTATGCACAGAGATAATATTCTCTACGTTGGGCTGTCATCTGGCAAAATGGCTGAGTACTTGCGCTGCGGAGTGCCAGTCGTAGTCTCGGCGTTCCCGGGGATGTGCGACCTGATGGAAGAATACCATTGTGGGGTCTGCATCGCGGAGATGGATGAAATGGCCGACGCGATCCATACCATCCTGGCTGATTGGGCCAACTACAGCCGGGGAGCGCTGCGTTGTTTCGATGAAGTATTCCACTTTGAGAGACACTTCGCGGCAGTACTCTCTAAACTACAGCACTATTCGTGATTTTCGGCATATCGTACTCATTCGCACAAATTTCAAGCTTTTTACCAAAGCGTTGGATGTCTTAAGACTAAAAAGTTAGAGAACTCGATCATGTTGCGACGTTTCACAGTTAACATTGCCATTTTATATATCTTGATCGATGCCGCGCTGGTTTTGCTGGCGATGGTACTGGCCGTTAAGATTCGACCGCAGTTCAATCCGCTTGAGTTCGTGCAGTTCATGGAAGCGCCAATACAAATGCCAGCCATGGTTTACTTGCTGGCAATTCTGGTATGGTCAGGGGTGATGGCTTTGCTGTCTGTTTATGATGGCAGGCGAAATTTGTTGGTGATTGATGAATTGACAAATCTAACATTGGCTGTTGCGATTGCTTTTGTCTCTCTGGCCGGTGTGCTGTTTTTGTCCTATCGCGACGTGTCACGGCTGCTGTACTTGATCTTTGGGTTTCAAGCATATCTATATTTGCTGATTTGGCGGGTGCTCGTTCGACTGCTCTATCAATGGCGCGGACGAGTTGGTGTCCAAACTCGGCGTGTGTTGATAATCGGAGCGGGCACCGTCGGTAATCGGGTTAGGGAACAATTAGTCAAATACCCATATTTTGGTTTGCAGTTTATCGGTTTTTTAGACGATGATGAGCGGAAACGAGCGGACAATATAAACATCTTTGCTCCTTTAGAAAAAGCCCGGGATGTGATCAAGGCTGAGAGCATCGATGATGTGGTCTTGACTCTGCCGCGCCACGCCAATGAACGGGCCAATTTGTTGATTGCAAAATTGCATGATTTGCCCATCAAGGTCTGGGTGGTGCCAGACTATTTTTCTTTGACCTTGCACCAAGCCCGGGTGGAGGATTTTGCAGGGATTCCCTTGCTCGATTTGCGTGCACCTGCATTGAATGATTATCAACGTTTGAACAAGCGGGCTTTCGATTTGATCATAGGGATTCTTTTACTCCCCCCTGTGTTGATCCTGATGTTTTTGATTACACTGGCGATCTGGATCACCGATCCAGGTCCGGTGATCTTCCGGCAGACTCGCCTGGGAGAAAATGGTCGTTTGTTTAAGATGTACAAATTCCGTACAATGATTGTGGGAGCAGAAGAGATCCAGCACACAGTTGAAAAGGAAGATGAGCAAGGCAGGCTAATTCATAAAATCCCTGATGATCCGCGCGTCACGCGCATCGGTAAATTCTTGCGGCGTTCCAGCCTTGACGAACTGCCTCAGTTGTTCAATGTTCTCAAAGGAAATATGTCTTTGGTCGGGCCGAGGCCTGAAATGCCTCACCTTGTGGCTAACTATCAGCATTGGCAGCGCAAACGCTTCGCAGTGCCGCAGGGAATTACCGGCTGGTGGCAAATTCATGGTCGCAGCGACAAGCCAATGCACTTGCACACCGAAGATGACCTGTATTACGTGCAAAACTATTCTATGCGCCTGGACCTGTATATCTTGTTCAAAACAATCTGGGTGATACTTCGACGAGAGGGTGCATACTAAGCAACCTATGACCAAAAATTTGCGCACTTCCACCAATTGGCAATACCTTTTCCGCGAAATGGGATTGATTTTGTTGTGGGCCTATGTCATCTTGGTGGCAGGCACAGTTACCGGGCTGATAAATTTTCGCATCCACGTTGCGTCAACATTTCTTGGAGCGACCGTATTAGGGACTTGGCTGATCCGGCTGATAATCAAACGACGGAAGATTGCGTTGACGGGAATTGAGTGGGGGATAGTCGCCTTTATGGCAGCCCAAATTGCAACCGTAATCTTCTCGCAGGATGTGCGCCGCAGCATACCGTCTTTGATGATGTATGGGGTTTTTATTTTAGTTTTTTATTATGTCTCTGATTTGGTGCGTCAAGGATGGCCAATTGAGCTGATTGAAAAAACTCTATTGATCGTTGGGGCGATTGTTGTGGGGTTAGCCATATTCCAATTGGTGGGAGTATATACTGCTTGGAAAGATATGACGGCATCGTTGCCCTATGCGCCAAGTTTTGAATTTCGCTTGTACGCCATTTTTGGCGATGCAAATTTGCTGGCCGCGTTTGTAAATATACTCATCCCTATTGCCATTGGAAGAATTGTGTCATCTCGCAAGTTGTTGACTTCAATCTTCTTAGGGGGATTGTTGTTGGGAATTATGGTGGTGGTAACATTCACATCTTCGCGGGGTGGAATCCTGGGAGATCTTGCGGCCATCTTCATTCTAGTTGTGGGTTGGATTGGTTTATTGTCTGAACGGGCACAGGAATGGTGTAGGAAAATATGGGATTATTTGCGCGCCCATCCTGCGCTTTTGGGCGCCATCGCGTTGGTGGTCGCTGCACCAATGGTTCTGGTATTCTGGAGGGTTCTTCAATTTCAAGGGGATGCTACCCACGGGCCTATCCTTAGCTCTCGCTCCGCATTTTGGGGGGCAGCTTTGGATGCTTTGCGCGCATCACCTTGGGCGGGGATTGGACCTGGAACATTTCCTTCAGCGTATATCCAATACAATGCCGTTCCACCCGATCGACCTTATCTACATGCCCACAGTATCCCTTTCACCATCGCGGCTGAAAGCGGGTTTGTTGGTTTGGCTGGCTTAGTTATTTTTGCGATTGTTTCGGTGCGGAAAATTTGGATTTCGCGCCTTCGACTTTCATCCGAAGGTCGAGTGCGCTGGGTGGCGTTGGTTGCTGTGCTCGTAGGCTTTAGCATCCATTCACTGGTTGATAATTTTCTACCCTACGCTTCAGTGGGCATCGTGATGACTGTTTTATTTGCTTTATTAATTTCCCAAAACGATAACCAACTAAACCGGCAGGGAGGAATTCCCAGAAGATCATTTTCTGCCCTTTGGCTGTTCTTTCCTGCATTGATCATCTTGTGCTTTAGTAGCTTTTCCTTGCGCGCCTATTGGCACAATGACCTGGCTGTCGATGCCGCTTCGGATGGAGATTGGGAGCGTGCCTCAGCTGCATTTGTTCAGGCCGCAGAGCTTGACCCATGGTTAGCGCATTATTGGCTGCAAGCGGGCTATGCAGCAGGAGTTTTGGCCGATACGGCTGCTGATGGAGACGAAGCGGTTTTGCAAAAAGCCATTGATCATACAGAGAAAGGAATTGCCCTCGAACCAGGCTATGCCCTCCATTACGCCAATCTCAGTTCATTGTATTGGCAGGCTGGACATTTTGATCTTGCGATATTAAACATGTCCCGGGCCATCGAACTGGAACCCCAGGTGCCGATTCTTTGGTTGAACCTGGGCCTTTATGCTGAATCCTTATCTTTCCAAGAAGATGCTCGTCATGCTTACGGCAAACTCTTGCAGCTTGATCCTAAGCTTGGCAAGACAGATTTTTGGGATGAGACAACGTTGCGCGCCGATGTGTTGAATTCCTGGAATCCGACCGCGCAAGAAGTTCTACCATCCCAAACGGGGATCTCTCGAGGACGAATTGCGCTGGCGAATGGTAATTATTCTGAGGCTGAAGAACTACTTTTTCAAGAGTGGCTGCAGAACGATCAAAATGTTAGCTTGTATCTGGCCTTCTCTGAGCTTGCACTGGCCCAAGGGGACTTGGATCTCGCTGAAAAATATCTTCACGCTGCGCTATGGATTCAAGGTATCTGGTCCAATGAAGAAAAAGTAATCCCACTCCTGGCGCTGGCAGAAATTAACCAAATGCGTGGAGAAACTGAGCTTGCCTTGATCCGCTATCGGCAGGTATATGAAGCTCTCACTGAGTACACAATTTTTGGTTGGGGCACCAAGGGTTGGAACCCCTATGCCTGGTTTGTATTCCAGCGCCGCAGCCTGCCTGAAGATATTCTGCCCCAATTGTACCGACCCCCATTACCGCCCGACCTGGTTGAGCGGCTGATGCCCTTAGTGGAGTTATACCAGACTCAGGGCGACACAGATGCTGCTAATGAGGTTCTTTATAGGCTGACTGGCTCAACGTATTAGCCGCCTCGGATGATATACTTTGATTTTGTAGCGTTTTTTTTACAAATGTCCGCGAATGATACGAATTGTATAGTAGTCAATATGATGTTGAACACCATTGATTCTCACGCCAAGACGCAGAGTCACAAAGTTTTTTCTTAGAAATTTTCTAGGCGTCTTTGCGTCTTGGCGTGAGATGTTCGAGATGCTCCTGACTACTTCAGAATGATACGAATTGTTCGAATGCTTGTTGATGATTCGAGACCATTCGTGTTGGTTCTATGGCAATTGTCGTGAGAGACCTCACATTTGGGGGTAGGGAGCGTGCTCCGCACGCCCCCTACCCCCAAATGTGGCCCCTTACCACGGCGATTCCTAGAGACCATTCGTGTTATTTGCAAAACTCGAATAAATTCGCGACAAATTTTTGGAGATTCCGTGTACCGATATCGTTCCACTTTTCTCTTCGTAACGCTTGTTTTGGTTGCCCTTCTTGGCTTGGTTGGATTGACCTGGGCGAATTATCGTTTCTCTGTTCAGAATCCCGGGGGTAATGATTTCCTTGCACGGTGGATGGGCGCCCACAAATGGCTTTTGGAGGGGATCAGCCCTTACGATGAGCAGGTAAGCTTGGCCACACAAGAAATGATCTACGGTCATCCAGCGGATGTTTCCAAGGGTGAGGACATAAACCACTTTGTATATCCATTGACATCGATGATTTTCTTCGGTCCCTTTGGATTGCTGGATTATCTCCTCGCTCGCGCACTGTGGATGACCCTGCTTGAGTTGAGTTTAGCAGGTTTAGCGATTCTCAGCCTAAAACTAGTGCGATGGACGATATCTCCTGTACGGGTAGCCGTGATGATCTTATTCAGCGTGCTCTGGTATCACGGTGCGCGCACTATCATCGTTGGGCAATTCGCAGGGATTGAGGCCTTGCTGTTAATTGGGGCGCTACTGCTCATCTACAAGGAGCAGGATGGCTTTGCGGGGTTATTATTAGCACTGGCGACGACCAAGCCTCAAATGGCATATCTGATAATTCCCTTTGTGCTTATTTGGGCCTATTCCCGTCAACGATTTACCATCTTCAGTGGATTCTTCGGCAGCCTGGCGGGTATCTTTGTCGTATCCCTATTTTTTATTCCCAATTGGCCGATCCAAATGATCTGGCAAATTATGGAATATCCCAGCTATACAGAACGCATTGGCTCATTGATTTCAATATTGGCTGGCTCTATTCCCGGGGTCAGCAGGCAACTGGGCATCATCCTGAATATTTTTTTCTGGGGCTATTTGATTGTGGAATGGGCATTGGCTTGGGGTAAAGACCGTAATTGGTTTACCTGGACCGCCTTAATAACCATGGTTTTGACAAACTTCATGGTTTCACGAACTGCCACAACCAATTATGTGATGATGTTGCCGGCGGTATTCATGATTTTTAAGCTGCTTGAATATCGTTGGCCAAAGGCAGGAAAAGGCATCGTTTGGGTTTTGTTCCTGCTGTTCTTCGGCGGGTTATGGTTGCTCTTCTTCAATACCGTGCAGGGCAACCTCGAACAACCCGCCATGTATCTGCCGTTGCCCCTGTTTTGCCTTTTTGGATTATGGTGGGTTCGCTGGTGGTCCATCCGACCCCCGTTAATGCCCATCGAAGATCTTGTCGAGTAGCCGGGGAGTTCAATTGCGATCCAATTTTCCTGAGAACAGGCAGAAACTGGCCCTCTTTCTGATCATTATCGTTGCGCTAATGCTGCGACTGATTGCAATATCAACGCGCCCGCTTTGGTACGATGAGGCCTTTTCTGTGCTGTTTGCCTCGAAGGGGCCAGCGGCGATGGTTCAGGGTACGATCGGGAGTGCCAACGATCAAGCTGCGGAGGAACACCCCCTTTTCTATTACACATTCTTATGGGGATGGATGTCGCTATTTGGGGAGTCGCCCCTGGCTGCCCGCTCCTTATCGGTATTGTGCGGGCTTGGGAGCGTTGCTCTCATTTATCTTTTGGGAAAAGATCTCTTTGGGAAACGCTTTGGCCTGATCGTTGCTGGCATTATCGCAATTTCTCCCTTTCAAATTCATTACGCGCAAGAAGTGCGTATGTATGCCTTGATGACATTCCTTTTGGTTGGGGCGACTTACGCTTTATTGAAGGGGATGCAGAAACGACGGTGGGGTTGGTGGCTGCTTTTCGCAGTTTGCTCTGCCTTGGCGCAGTATTCACATAATCTGGCAGTTTTTTATCTGATCCCCTTGGCTTTTACGCCGCTCTTATTCAAAGATTGGCGTTCATTGCTTGCTGTATCCCTCAGTGGCCTGGGCGCGCTGCTGCTGTATATCCCTTGGATTGTAAGAATCCCCGCCCAGTTTGCCAAGATCCGGGGAAAATTTTGGATCGAGCGTCCGTCGCCTGCCCGTCTGATTTCCACATTGCTAAGCTTTGTGACCAATCTGCCCGTTCCAGATAATTGGCTTACAGTGGCTCTATTTGTTACATTCTTTGTGGTTGCCTTGGGTCTCTGGCAAACCTTTCGCGCCCTCCGGGCATGGCGTCAGGAGAATGCTGATGTGTGGCGAGGTTTGTGGCTTTTATACCTGGCTTTTGTGCCACCCATATTCCTGTTCTTATTCTCTCAATGGCAGCCAGTTTATATAGAGCGGGCATTATTGCCCTCTGGGGCCATTTTTTTTATGTGGCTTGGCTGGGCTTTCAGCCGAACGGGGATGCCAAAGCCAATGGAAATCTTGGCATATTCCTTGTTGATCGGAGGCATGGTTTTAGGCATATTAAACCATGTCACCTACTCTGGCTTCCCCTATGCTCCCTATGCTGAACTGGATGAATTTCTGATGGAAAATTCATCCAAAGATGATTTGATCTTACACTCCAATAAACTGACCATGCTCCCCATGATTTACTATGACAAGGATTTGCCCCAACACTATCTCGCCGACCCTCCTGGCAGCGGCGCTGACACCTTGGCACCAGCTACACAAGAAGTGCTGGGTTTGATCGCCGAACAAGATATTGATGCAACGGTTGGAAATGCCCAGCGCGTTTGGCTGGTGATTTTCGAGAGGGCCATCGAAGAGTATCAAAACTTGGGGCACAGCACCCACCCCCAAATCCAGTGGTTGAACAACCACTTCAAACTGTGGGAAATCTCAAATTGGGCCGATCTGCGGCTCTATGAATTTGTCAAAGAGTAGCCTTTTGTGAATACGCGTCGAGCCTTTATTGCACTCATCTCGCTTTTCTGGTTGGCGATTATCGTCAGCTTATATTTTGTGCTACATAAACCAATATCACCTGCCGTGGCGCTCTCCCTTGCGCGTGCGGGAGGACAACTGCTCATTGCCTGGGGGTTGATATCGATTGCTGGCGGTTTGGGGGCATGGCTCGTTTCAGGTGAGCGGTATCATCCACTTACACGCCTGGCAGTGCAAGCTGCATTGGGCTTGGGCATAATGAGCTTAGTTGTATTGTTCATTGGGAGTACATTGGGACTAAATCCACTCCTGATGTGGTCCATCTTCATTGGTTCGGGGGTCCTGTTCCGTAGGTATATTTCCGCCTGGTGGAAGGATTGGCGGGCACTTTCTGCAATCTGGCAGACGGCAAGTCGCATAGAGCAAACAATCGCTTTTTCGGTTGGTTTGATCATGTTTGCCACGCTAATTGCGACACTGGCGCCGCCGCTGAAATATGATGCGTTGGTTTATCACCTGACTTTGCCCCAGGCGTACCTCGATGCGGGTCGCATCGTGTATATTCCCTGGTTGATGTTGTGGGGGATGCCGCAAATCACGGAGATGCTCTACACCTGGGCGATGGCATTGGCTGGCACTGAGGCCGCAGTGGCTTTGGGCTGGATGATCGGGCTACTGTCGATAGCAGGTATTTGGGGATTTGTCTCTCAAAAACTTAATGCTCGTTCCGCCTGGATCGGTGTGGCTGCCCTGATGGCGGGGTTTACGACAACTTCATCCCTGGCTTGGGGGTATATCGGATGGATGACGATCCTTTGCGGACTTGCATTTCTGGTGATCATGGATCGATGGGTAACCGGGCGCAACCGTAAAGATTTGATTCTGGCAGGTATATTCGTTGGGATTGCCCTTGGAGCAAAGTACACTGCCGGGGTATTGCTGCTCTGTGGGCTTGTGATGACAGCCTGGTTTGGTCGCAAAGAGCAACTGAGAGAACTGCTGCGAGATTTATTCTTGTTTGGGATAGTTGTTGCCCTGGTTTCGTCGCCCTGGTGGGTCAAAAACTTGATCTTCACTGGAAATCCTTTTTACCCACTCATATTTCCATCGGGTGCTATGGATCAATTGCGCCTGAGCTTTTTTCAAGATCAACCGGTTTGGGGAGGCTGGAGAGAGGCTGTTTTTTTGCCCCTATATGCAACGATACGTGGTGTGGAAGGAACCCCAGGATTCAATGCCTCCATTGGCCCACTGTTGCTGGCTCTAGGGACGTTCGCCTGGATTGGATGGCTACAGCGTTCCGATGATCAACGTAACGCCCTAAGGGTTGCTGTGATATTCTCTCTTAGTGGCTTGGTAATTTGGGCTTTGGGCAGCCGCTTCTCTGGTTTTCTCATTCAAACACGGCTCTATTTTTCTCTATTTCCAGCATTTGTGTTATTGGCTGGTGCTGGTTATAACGGGCTGAGTCGTATCACGATTCCAAGGGTGCGCCTCGGGCGTGTGGTGGCCTGGTTTGTGTTGCTTGTTCTAGGCTTGAATTTGCTCCAGGTTGGGAATGCTGTTCTGCGCCAAAATGCACACAACTATCTGTTTTCAAACATTTCCAAAGAGGAGTATTTGCTCAACAACCTGGGCTGGTTTGCCTGGGTATTGGAATCTATCGAAGAATTACCTGATAACAGTCGCGTGTTGATGTTGTGGGAGCCGCGCAGCTATTACTGCGCCCCGAAATGCATCCCTGATGAAATTCTTGATCGTTGGATTCGAGAGTCGCGAAGCCACCCAGATGCCAACCAAATTCTTGACGCCTGGCAAGCAGAGGGTTTCACACATCTGCTTTTTTACCGAGAAGGAGCTAAATTTATCCAGCGAGAAAATGCTCGTTACCGGGATTCCGACTGGCAGCTGCTCGAAACATTACTTGGCGAGTTGCCCGACCCTCTTGAATTCGGCGATATTTATGAATTGTACCCCCTGACTAAGCCATGAAATTTCGTCAATATATTGTTTTATTCGTTTTAGGGTTGGGCGCCACGCTGCTGGTCAGCGCAGTTCAGTCTTCGCCGGGCTACATGGATGCGGATTATTATTATGCCACTGGCTTGCAGCTTGCTCGCGGAGAAGGCTTTAATGAGCCCTTCTTGTGGAATTATCTGGATGCGCCTGACGGAGTGCCACACCCTTCACATGGATACTGGCTTCCATTGCCTTCCTTGTTGGCTTTGTTTGGATTGAGTATCTCTGGAAGCTTGGGATTCTCTGGAGCAAAAATCGGATTCATCATCTTAGCTGGTCTGATCCCTCCGCTGACAGCGGCAATTGCATATACTCTGACTGAAAGACGTCCAACTGCCATGCTTGCCGGCCTGTTTGGGGCTTTTTCAATCTTTTATTTGCCGTATTACGCCACTACCGACACCTTTGGATTGTACATGTTTTTTGGGGGTTTGTTCTTTGTCATACCCTCGATAATACGTAAAGACTTGATACGTAGTATTGTTTTCGGCATCATTGCCGGGTTGATGTATCTCACCCGTGCCGATGCCCTGATATGGCTGCTCATTGCACTAGCTTTTGCTTCTTATAAATTTGGCGATACAAAGCACTTTACGCTCAACGCTCCTCGCATCGCACTAGTGCTTATCGGCTTCTTTGCCATTGTCACCCCCTGGCTGATTCGCAACCAACTTGCTTTCGGCGCGCTATTGTCACCCGGTGGGATCAAGGCCGCTTGGTTTACGAGCTATAACCAGTTATTCGCCTTTCCCGCTGATCAATTCGGTTTTGACCAATGGTGGTCGTCGGGGATTGTCGAAATCCTGAGGGTGCGCTGGTGGGCATTGGGCCAAAATGTACAGACCGCTCTGGCAGTCCAAGGTGGAATATTTTTGACTCCCTTCATCGTCATTGGGGCATGGCGATTTCGGGGCGATTTCGGCGTTAGATTAGGATTATTGACCTGGCTGGTTACATATGCCGTAATGACTCTGGTGTTTCCATTTGCGGGAGCCAGAGGTGGCTTTTTCCATTCGGGCGCGGCATTACAGCCTCTGCTTTGGGCGTTGGCCGCAATAGGCATTGACGGTTTCGTTATCTGGGGCAACCGCGTTCGGGGCTGGCATACCCGGCAAGCCCGAACTGTTTTTGCAACCGCGTTTACTGCCTTTGCAGTTATTCTTTCTGTGTTTATCGTAGGTCAGCGAGTGCTTGGTTGGGGAGAAAACGGTCAAGCTTGGGATGGAGGATACGAGTATCATCGCCAACTGAACGGTGTCTTATTTGGATTATCGATTTCTCCCGATGAGATCATCATGGTCAATAACCCGCCCGGATTTTATCTTGCCAGTGAGCGTCCGGCCATCGTCATCCCGGATGGGGATGTTGATACCTCGCTCTTGGTTGCCGAAAAATATCAGGCAGATTATTTGATTCTGGAGAGAAACCATCCTCAAGGTTTGAACGAGCTGTACGAGAATCCTGACCAAAACTCCGCTTTAAACCTACTTTGGAGCGACGACCAAACGCATATCTTCGCCATAACTGATCACTAGTTACTACCCACATACCACTAGCCATGTCTCGTCGAAATTTATTAATCCTCGCAGCGCTATCTGCCCTCTCCCTTGGCGGGTATCTGCTATATAGTAATTATTTCTTACGCATAGGCTTCCCGTTGGACGATGCCTGGATCCATCAAACCTATGCCCGGAATTTGGCGTCAATGGGCGAATGGTCGTTTGTGCCAGGGCAGCCCTCGGCGGGTTCTACGGGACCTCTATGGGGTATGTTGCTGGCCATTGGGCACGCGTTGCAACTGGGTCCATATGTTTGGACTTATGCTTTAGGGTGGTTGGTGCTCTTCGGGTTGGGGGTATCTGGCGCCTATGTTTTCGCATATCTTTGCCCGGAGCGGAAAGAATGGTCACTCTGGGCGGGGATTCTCTTGATCTTTGAGTGGCACTTGGTATGGGCGTCCGGGTCTGGGATGGAAACTTTAGCATTCGCCCTGATTGCTCTGATTGTGTTGGCTTCTATTGTCGTGATGGATGAGCGCTTTAAAGCCACAGATCAGTTCCCTCGTGGGGGCAAATGGTTGGGACTTGGCGCGCTGGTTGGGCTGAGCGTTTGGCTGCGCCCGGATGGGATTACCTTGTTAGCCCCGGTTGGATTATTTATTCTCGTTTCCCCAAATTCATGGCGCAAAAAATTAACTTCTGCCTCTGGGGTGGGGATAGGTTTTCTTGCCTTGTTTGCACCTTATCTGATATTTAACTATGCCGTCGCAGAAACGTGGTGGCCGAGCACCTATTTTGCGAAACAAGCTGAATATGCCTTTCTTCAGACATCGCCCATCTGGAAACGCTGGTTCGCACAAGCTGTGCTGCCGCTCGTCGGTGTTGGTGTGACTTTGCTGCCGGGATTTATCTTGTATATTGTAAATGCCGTCAAAAATTATCGTTGGAGCAAACTATTACCTGCACTCTGGGTAATTGGTTATATTTCGATCTATGCCTGGCGGCTTCCGGTAACATACCAGCATGGACGCTATATTATGCCTGTTATGCCGACTTTCTTTTTGTGGGGGTTTGCGGGGTTGGCAGCGTTTGTGCAACTCAATGTAAAAAATATGTTTTTGCGTGTGCTCAACCGGGCATGGCTTATTTCTACTGTGGTGATATTCGTTGCTTTCTGGTGGATTGGTGCCAGGGCTTACGCCCGGGATGTGGCGATCATCGAAAGCGAGATGGTTTCGATTGCGCATTGGGTCGCAGCGAACACCCCGCCCGACGCTTTGGTTGCTGCGCATGATATCGGTGCATTGGGTTATTTTGCCGACCGACCCTTACTGGATTTGGCGGGGTTGATCTCCCCAGAGGTGATCCCCTACCTTTGGGATGACGATCGCCTTGGGGAATATATGCATGCCAGGGATGCAAATTATTTGGTGACCTTCCCTGGATGGTATCCAATTATGACTGCGCCTCTCACCCCCATCTTCCAGACAAATGCGCCTTATGGTCCTGATATCGGCGGTGAAAATATGGCTGTCTACGTTTGGATAATTCCATAAGATCGCGATCGAAATAATATCAGTTTTTGAGTATGAATTCCCTTCAAATGATGACCTTTAAAGCGGGAATTAATGAGACCCGTTTTGTTGCCTCTATAGTACTACTGTGCT
>JADHTJ010000086.1 GCA_016785015.1 Anaerolineales bacterium | reverse complement strand
GAATCCTAGAGACCCATCGCTTGTCCGTCAAGATTTTACTTGATAATATGATCTTCATTCATTGATAGTGATTAGTGATTTTTATACCCTGCCAGGTGAGGTTTGCTTCTATGGGGTTCACATTCCGAAATCTTTTCTCTATAAGTGCGGCATCATCCCAGGGTTGACAGAAAATTGTCAGGTCTGAGGGGAGTTGCTGCGCCGCGGCTGGGTCAAAATGATCGGAGTGCAGGTGAGAGATGACGACTGAATCTATCCCAGCGATGACTTCCCGTGAAGGAAAGGGCAGCGCCACCATTGGGTTAGGGGATCGCCCAGTATAAGATGGCAGGGTGTGTTTTTCAGCCAGATATGGGTCTGTGAGAAGCACCATATCTGAATAAGTTAATCGCATTGTTGCGTTACGTATCTGTTGAATTTGCAAATGTTTTTCCAAAAAAGCATTTTACGGTTTGTAGTTTACCAAATAATTACTCGACGTTCGCTCATTTTGAGGGTAAAAAAACAGATTGGAGCACTGGCATGATATGGTAGCAGCCATTGAATGTCCCGAAAATTCGTGACCGTTCGTGTCCGTTCGTTGACAGGGATGTTCTGTTCAGTTACACTGTTTTTATTCTTTTTATGCAGTTTGAAGTAGATGTGAGAAATGAAACGTGCCTGAAACCGAAAATATCCGAGTCGTTCTCATCGATGACCACATCAAAATCCATAAGATCGTTGAAGTGCTTCTGGAGCCAGTGTCAGATATGCAGTTAGTTGGGCATGGAGCAAATGGAGGGGAAGCGCTTGATCTTTGTGAACAATTTAACCCCGATGTGGTGTTGATGGACGTTATCATGCCTGTGATGGATGGAATCCAGGCTACAAAACTACTGCATGAGCGCTACCCTGCGGTTAAGGTACTGGTGTTTTCCAGTTTCCAAGATCATGAGAGTGTTTATGCCATGCTGCGGAACGGTGCGGTTGGATACCTTACAAAAAGCACTATATCCAATGATCTGGTGGAAACCATTCGCACCACGGTTCATGGTAACATGGTGTTTTCGAGTAATGTCATTGATCAACTGATGTCTCCGTCCCAACCTCTGGTCGATTATCATTTGACAGATCGTGAACTCGAAGTGCTGGTGTTGATGGCAGAAGGTTTGAATATGCCTGAAATGGCCGAAAAATTGGTCATCAGCCCTTCAACTATCAAATTCCACATGAATAATATTTGCCGTAAATTGGGGGTACGAACTCGTTCGCAAGCTCTTGTCTTGGCAGCAAAAAATAATTTGGTGTAAAAAAGTGCAACTATCAAAACTGATAAGTAAATGTGCCCAAAAACCTGTCTGATCAGACAGGTTTTTTGAACTCTACCTATCTACTTAGGGAGTAGACAGGGGCGATCTGATTTCATAAAATGAAAACGTCGATCGAGGTTAGCAAGAATAACTGATTTTTAAAAAGACCAATAGATCAAAAAGTGGGTCGAGTGCCAACCCAGTCAGAGCGCATCATTTTTTTATGACTATTTCAAGTAAGCCATTGAAGGGATCTCTCATGAGAAACATTTTGAGCAAGCAAACTGATGACGAGCGAATAGCCAGAAAAAACATTCTTGAAGTGACTTATCTCAGTGTAGCCGTCCTCTTTGCTCTAATATTAATCTTTGAAATTTTATTTTTCGCCGACACGGTGACTCTAGGAATATATGCGATTGTTGCTGAAGTTCTAATTGGATTAACAGGTCTGATTAGTTTTATATTTTCCAGACGCGGTTACCTTGCGGTTGGAGAATATCTTATGCCATTTGGCATGCTATTAGTGGCATATATAATTTTGTACTATACGGGAATAGAAAGCGTCAATTCCTTATTCTTCATTTCAATATTATCAATTGTCAGCGTGACATCGGGATCGCGCGGCGTTTGGTTATATACGTTAATTACAATTGCTTCTGTTATTGGGATTTACTATGCTCAAATAAATGGCTATTTGGAGATTCAATCTGGCGTTACTTCTTTGTCACCGATAATTCCAGCAAGTATTATCGCCCATATCTTGGGAAACGCGTTTGTTCTCATATTTCTTATCCGCGTGTTTAATACTAACCTCTTTCGCGCCCAAGAAAACGAGAGACTTCAGATTGAAGCCAATCATGATCTGCGAAAGCTCCAAATTACTCTGGAACAGCGCGTCGCAGACCGTACGCGTGCCCTGGAGACTTCCACGGATGTTAGTCGCCGCATCTCCACCATATTGGATCCGCAAGAACTGGTTCGTGAGGTAGTCGATCAGGTGCGAAATGCCTTCGGATATTACCACGCCCAAATCTACACATATGATGGTAGTGGAAAGTACTTGATTATGGTAGGCGGGACAAGCGAGGCCGGGCAGAAATTGCTGGAGAAGGGGCACAAAATAGAGAAAGGTAGCGGATTAGTAGGTCAGGCTGCTGAAACCAACCAGATTATTTTTATCCCCAATGTGTCGGAGACGAGCGGTTGGCTGTCCAACCCCGCGCTTCCTGATACCAAATCCGAACTAGCCGTTCCCATTTCAATCGGCGATGAAGTGTTAGGCGTATTGGATGTCCAAGATGACAAGGTCGGAGGTTTGACACAAACGGATGCAGACCTGATCCAATCGATCGCTAATCAGGTTGCATTAGCAATGCAAAATTCGCAATCATTCCAGGCCGCCCAAACTCGTGCTACTGAATTAAAAACCGTTGCCGACGTTAGCACGGCAGCTTCCTCCGTTCTGGATCTAAATGAACTCCTTCAAACTGTTGTAGACCTGACCAAAGAGAGCTTTGGATTTTATTTTGTGTCGGTTTTTTTGTATGAACCTGAAGCCCACATGTTAGTTTTTGAAGCGGGGACTGGCGCAGCAGGGCAGAAAATGAAAACTGAGAGCACAGCCTTTCATATCGATGCAACCCCCAGTCTGATAGCCCAAGCAGGACGTGAGCAACAACCCGTAGTGATCCAGGATGTGAGTCAATCAAGTGCCCATTTCTATAACCCTTACCTGCCAGATACATCCTCAGAAGCCGTTATTCCCATGATTGTGAAGGGCGAACTCTTGGGAGTTTTGGGGGTCCAATCGACCGAATCCAATGTGTTTAACGATGCAACCCGGCAAATTTTGGCTACTCTGGCAAAACAAATCGGCGTGGCGATCCAGAATGCCCGATTGTTCGAGGAACAGTTGTTTATGACGGAGGAATTACGCACCTTGGATAAAATGAAGAGTCAGTTCCTCTCGAGCATGAGTCATGAGTTACGCACACCATTGAATGCAATCATCAATTTTGTAGAGATGGTTTCACTGGGCATGGTAGGATCAATCACGGAAGAGCAAAAAGAGTTGCTTGATCATTCTGTTAATAGCTCAACCCATCTTTTGCATGTGATCAACGACGTGCTCGACATCAGCAAGATTCAGGCTGGCCGGCTGACATTGTTTGTTGAACAGGATGTGGACCTGTATCGAGAATTAGAAGCCGCAATCGAAATGGTAGTACCCATGATCAACCAGAAGCCGGTGCAGATGATCCGGGATATTGACAACAATCTGCCGATCCTTGCAGGTGATAAGCGCCGTATCCGCCAGGTGCTGCTCAATTTGCTTTCGAATGCCATCAAATTCACGGAAGAAGGTTCTGTAACCGTGAGCGCCAAGCACCAGGGAGACCACGTGATGTTTGCTGTCATAGATACCGGACCAGGGATCGATTTAGAATCCCAGTCTGTAATCTTCGAACCATTCGTGCAGACTGCGGACGGCATCAAGATGGAGCAAGGTACCGGGCTTGGGTTATCCATATCGCTCAGTCTGGCGCAAGCCCATGGCGGGGAGTTGTGGGTCGAGAGCCAGCCCGACCAGGGCGCAGCCTTTTATTTCACGCTGCCAATTGCAGAAAAATCATAGGAATATGGAGGCCATTATGGAAATTAACATTGCCAAACACACCAATTTCTTATATGTGGATGATAATGATAAAAGCCGCTTAGTGATGCAGTTGTTAATGGAAAAAGCTATGGATGCGCAGTTTCTGACAATTTTCGAGGACAGTGCTGATTTCATGGAGCGGGTTACGGCGCTGTCTCCACCCCCAGATGTCGCTTTATTGGATATCAATGTCCAACCGCACGACGGTTTTGAAATGTTAGAGATGTTGCGAAAAAATCCGCAATTAAATCACACCAAGATCATTGCTGTAACCGCTAGTGTGACGAATGAAGAAATTGAAAAACTGCGAGATTGCGGTTTTGACGGCGGAATAGGTAAACCATTAAGGGTTACCACATTCCCTAGTTTGATTAATCAAATTCTGAATGGTGAAACGGTCTGGCATGTTGTCTGACTTAATGATAATGGACGGCTTAGAAGATCCTGCAAAATGGAGGTCGGTATGATCGATGGGTTAAAAGGAAAACGCATTTTTTTGGTAGAAGATAATGCTATGAATATTGCCATATACTCCACGAGCTTGCGCAGTCATGGAGCAATCATTTATAAAGATGTGCTTGGGTACGGCATTGTAAAGCATATCGTTGAATCTCTACCAATCGATATAATTGTGCTCGATATTATGTTGCGTAGAGGCATAAATGGCTACGATATATTTGACCTGATCCGCTCTGAGCCAAAAATATGTAGTATCCCTATTGTGGCAGTTACATCGCTCGATCCCGAGACGGAAATCCCAAAGGCGAAGGAAAAAGGATTCGATGGTTTTATCAGCAAGCCCATAAATTCCCAAGAATTCCCAAAGCAGTTGGCATCTATCATGAGCGGCGAAAAATTATGGGTGATCAGTCGATAAACGAAAAATACACTGTCCATCGCTCATTTGGGAGAGCTTTCCCGTTAAATGGTAAATGACAGGGGTAAATGCTGTGGTCAGGCCCGAACCAAGAGCTGGAGTGTACAGACTAACTTGATTGACTTCCCTCCAAAAACCAGGTTTGCATGGACCCTTTGCCTTTGACATCGATTACGCCCCGTGGGGTACAAATAAACTCTCCTTTGATGAGATCATAAGTTCCCGGGCCAATCTGAATCTTCCCAGCCTCTCCATGGGATTCCATGCGCGCTGCTGTATTTACAACATCCCCCCATACATCGTAGTGAAACTTTGTTTTCCCAATAACCCCAGCGACCATTGGCCCAGAATTGATCCCCAGACGAAATTCCATCTTATTTCCATTTCTTGCTGGAATAGATTTGAGTCCATCGACCATCTCAAGGGCAAGCTGAGCCATCACCTGTGCGTGATCTTTGCGAGGGGTTGGCACTCCCGACGCCACCATATAGTTATCCCCGATGGTACGGATCTTCTCGAGCCCAAATTTTTCCACAAGACGGTCAAACACGGAGAATACTTCATTAAGCCAGTCGACTGCCTTAGACGGTTCCATGCTGGTGAAGAGGGGTGTTGAGCCAATCATATCAGCGAATAAAACGCTGGCCGATTCATACGAATCTGCAATAGTCTCCCCATTTTCCTGGAGGATCGGTGCAATTTCTTTTGGCAAGACGTTTAGGAGTAATTTGTTGGCTTTTTCTCGCTCGCGTTTTGCTGCAGCCACATAATAGCCAGCGAAAATAAAAACGACTAGCGAGGCTACACTAAGATTCGTGATGAAGAAAATCAAGCGGACACTTTCGGTCACTGCCTGACTATGGCTGGTAAAGAAATCATTGAAGGCAACCGTGATCACCAGGTTTATGAGATATAACACAAACCAGATGATGGATTTTTTTACGGGAAAGAACATCAGGGCGCAAATCGGACCCAAAAAGGCCCATGCCAACACAAATCCAGAATCAAATACCCCGCCGATATTCCATTGAATAAAGGCGGTGATGTAAATAATGCAAATGATTTGTGTGTATATTGCGTACCTATGGTTCTTGCTAATATGAGAGACAATTAGTGAGCTACCAACCAGAATGGTAAATGCGAGGGGTAATGCTGTGGTCAGGCCCAAACCAAAAAATAGATAGTACATCGCCGACCAAACGATGCCTGCTAGTGAGCAAGAACCGGCTACTAAAAATGTGGCAAACTTTTCTAACCGAATTTCTTCGGTGTCGTAGGGGTCAAAAGCAAAAATAGTTCTGATATTCATGCTAATTACTTAGCTTGTAACAACGTTTACCAGTATTTTCTTGCTTTTGCCTTTCAATTCAAGTTGGCGCTGTTCCACAATCTTTTGGCCATTGTATCCTGCATGTCGATATGCAGATTGGCTCACTAATATCTCCCCAATTCCGGCGTTGGTGGAGAGACGGGCAGCAGTATTCGCTGTATCGCCTAATACGGTAATGTCTGATGTGCCACTCTCAGAGCCCAATGATCCCACGAAAGCCGTTCCTGTGTGTACGCCCACGCCTAAAGAGATCCATGGGCCATCTGGGTTGTTATGACCGGTAACCTCTAAAATCTCTTGTGCAGCTTCTATCGCTCGACAGGCGTGATGCTCTCCAGCAAATCCTGGAACATACATGCCAGCAACTTGATCACCAATGATCTTGTCGATCAACGCATCTGAATTTGCCATCACTTGCGTAGCTGTTGAATAAAAACGGTTGATAAGTTTGTGAAAATCCATCGGGCTCATGGATTCAGCTATAGTCGTCGATCCACGCACATCCGCAAAAAGTAAAGAGAGCTCTATCTCTGTACCACCTGGATATGTCCGAGCAAAATCCTCACAAGTATTGCATAAAAACGGACTTAGAACCGAGGGGCGCTTATTGTAGAGAACTCGAACTACGTTACTGCCCACTCCTTGGAATGGTGCATAGCAAGCTTTGCAGCGCTGGTGACCGGGAAGTCTTCTAAAGAAACGGCGTTTGCGCTGCTCTGTTTTATATCCACCGGTAGTAAGGAATGTGTGCCACGTTTCTTCAATCATTGCTTGGGTTTCGGGATTTTCTATCATCAAGTATCTCCTATTTGTTTAATCTGCGGAATTGGCTGTGACGGCCTGATCGGTAATTACCGCGTTCATGGCGTTAGTAATGAACACATCACGTAGTTCCTGGTCTTCGAAAAAGCTCTCAATTTCATTGACCATTTCTATAGCATGAGTTCGCTTTTCGCTTGCATTGTCATTCTGACCTGACATTTGTAATGCATCGGCAGCACTGGCCTGTGCCTGCCATATGGTTGGTCGGTAACCTAATGCTTGAGCAGTTTCCTCAGCTTGTGTAAACTGCTCAATAGCAACCTCGATTTCACCTTTTGCATGCATTACTTTTCCCATCGCCAGGTGAATAAATGGGGCGACATGTTTCATTTTTCGTTCATCGATATACGTTTGAGCCTCTTCGAGTAGTTCTTGCGCAGAATCGATATCCCCTTCCATCATATTGATAGACGCGCTTCCTATGAGTAATTGCGGGCGTGATAAATGCATCATGGCTGTGGGTGTTGTCATGCCCAATTCAAACATGATTTTTCCTTTTTCCAGATCATTGGTGGCCATTGCACAAAATCCAAGTTCTGCCCAAACGGCAGCACCCATGATCCCCCCTATCGGGTTTTCAAGCAAAGCCTCCGCTTTATCGTGATATTGCAATACTTTTTCCTTAAGTCCAGGCCCTAAGTCTAAGACCGTTGAACCCATCAAGCCTAGGATCATCGCTTCTTGATAAGGTATGCTGCCGCCATTGATATCCAGGGCTTGCTGGAAATGATGCATGGCTTTCTCATATTCACCCTGAAGTTTTGCTATGAATCCCAAAACAAAGTTGCCGCTGACACCCGAAGAGATTGAACCGATTTGCCGGGCAATATCGGTGCCTTCCTGAGCCTTATTTCGAGCTAATTCGATATCTCCATTTCGAATGTGATAAAAAGGGATTGAAAATGTGAGTAGTTCAGAGATGTATTGGCGATTACCAGTTTCAGTGGCTAATGCTAATGCATCTTCCACGGTTTCCCAGGCATCTTCGAACAGTCCCATGAACGTGTATGTGTTAGCAATGTGGGTTAGCCCGTAGAGACGGGGTTCGATGGCTTCCAGTTGGCGCCCAATTTTGACCGCCTGGCCCAAGAAATTCACCGCGCCATCGAAGTCTGCGCGAGCGGTGCAGAATGCACATTGGATCATGCCGCCTTCAGCCAACCCGGGTAGGTCATTGACTTGCGAGGCAAGCATTTCTGCTTCTTCAAGCAATTGAAGTGCTTCTGGTAATTGCGCCATCCCAAAACCAACTGCTTTGGCTAATTTGTTTTTGCCAGATACTTGCATGGGAATATCAGCATGCTTTTCTCCAAAAGCGATCATCTGGCGGTATGTTTCAGCTGCGTTGGGGAAATCGTAGGCAAACTCCAATGCGCCACCTAATCCTTCATAGGCACTGCGAGCCAATTCGATATCCAAATCGACTTTTTCCAGCAGGTCGATGGTCTGGGTATAAAGCTCAATAGCCTCCTTAGTAGAATACGCCTTCGCTGCGCGATTACCGGCCTGGACTAGGTAGGGTAGCGCTCGGGCAAATTGGCGCGCTTCCATGAAATGCCTGCCAATTTCATTGACCCTCTCGGGATCGTTAGCTTCGAGACATTCAGCAACAGTCTTATGCAATTCGCGGCGTTTCTTCAAGAGTAGCGATGCATAGACTGTCTCTTGGGTGAGCGTGTGCTTGAACATATACACGCGCTCAGGCATGCGGCTTTTTTCTCGAATTAATTCTCTACGTTGTAGGTCAGTTAGTGTGCGGTCGAGGGGGACTTTAGAATAATGAACCGTTTCAAGGACGTTGAAAGGAAATTGACGACCAATCACAGAGGCAGTTTGTGCCACTTGACGAGAATCCTCATCGAGCTGGTCCAAACGAGTAGTGATCACCGCGCTAAGTGTATCGGGTACGGAAATATTCTCGATATCTTCTGTAGTTTGCCAATGTCCATCTTTGCGAATAACTAAGCCAGAATCAAGCAGCGAGCGGATCACCTCTTCGACATAAAAGGGATTCCCCTCGGCCTTTTCCATGATCATGGTGCGCACTTTTTTGGGTAAATCATCCACCTCGAGCAGGTTGGCAACCAATTCGCGCGAATTATCTTTGCTTAACGGTTGCAGTATCACCGATTGATAGCGGTGAGCATAATCTCGTGCAGCATTCTCATGGAATTGCCAGGAAGGTTCTTGTCTCCTGGGACGGAACAAAGCCATTAGCAGAAATGGCACGCGCTCGGTCAGAGGCAACAACTGCTCCATCAAATCCAGGGATGTGGGGTCAATCCAGTGGACATCGTCGAGCACCAAAACCAACGGACTTTGCGAAGCTAACGTCTCCACATAAGTGAGAACGGCGTTATAAACTCCTTGACGCAATTGGGGTGGAGCCAAGTAGCGGACGCGTTCGGCGTCTTCACCAGTAATTTCGATCTCCAACATGCTGGCGAAATAAGGTGCGATTTCCTCTGCAGAGTCAGGTGCGACATGAGTCAGGCGACTCTTGATGGCCTGATATCGATCGGAATCCGTGTTGAGAGTTTCTAAATCAAAGTGCTGCTTGAATAAATCAACGAAAGGAGCGTAAGGTGTCGTGGTTTCGTACGAAAGTGAGCGCCCTTCCATCCAAACCAGCTCTGCCTTCTTTCCTGCAACCGGGGTGGGTGACTTGTACAATTCTGATACCAAGCGTGATTTACCCAAACCGGCTTCCCCCATCACCGATACAATCTGACCGCGTCCTTCACGCAGTTCGATGACAATGCCTCGCAAAGTGTGCATTTCAGAATCTCGTCCAATCAATGGTGCGTCTAAACCCTCGATTCCGCGGATTTGCCCGGGTGCCGTTTTAATTCCTAATACACGGTAGGTTTGGACCGGTTCTTCTTTACCTTTTACTTGAACGCCGCCTAAATCTTCGAAGGAGAAAATGGGTGCCACTAAACGGTGCGTGTCTGCCGAGATCTGGATAGTGCCAGGTTCAGCAGTTTGCTCCATGCGGGCTGCCAGGTTAATCGCATCTCCCAAGGCAGTGTATTCCATGCGCAGGTCCGAGCCAACCCCACCAACGACCACTAATCCAGTGTTGATGCCCACTCGTACATTAACTTCCATATTCCATTCTTTGAGAATTTTCTCTCGGTAGATCTCGATCCCTTCAAGGATTTCCAGGCTGGCAAGCACTGCCCGCTGCGGATCATCTTCATGGGCGATGGGTGCGCCAAAGAAGGCCAAGATTCCATCCCCCATCAAACGAGCAATGATGCCCTCGTATTTGTAAACGGGAGCGATCATGTGCTCGAATGCACCATTTACGATTTCGTGCCACTCTTCTGGGTCTAGTTTACCTGCGGCGGCAGTTGAACCTTGAATATCACAAAACACCATGGTCACAATACGCCGTTCGCCAAGTGAGTCCTGAGCGCCTTCGCCATCTCGGGCGGCTTCTAGCTTTGACAATAATGCCGCGGGGACATATTTCCCCAAATTTGATGATGTCGGTGCGGGAGAAGTTTGAGCTGGCTCTGGGCCCTGGGGTGCCGCAGCTGGAGGTGCTGCACCTTTAGCAGGTTGAGCTGACTCCGTTTGGGTCGCTGCAGCTACTTGCGCTGGCTGGCCGCAATTGGAACAAAACTTTGCGTTTGGGATTAATTCTGCTCCGCAATTCGTACAGCCTTGTTTGACCTGAGAACCGCAATTAGAACAAAACTTTGCTCCCTGGGGATTAGAAAACTGGCAATTTGTGCAGGTACTCATATTGAATACTCCATAATCCATTTAGATAACCCCCAAGTGGGATTGACATACAGTTGACAGAAAAATAATTTACAAGGGCTCGTTGAAACATTTAAGTTGCCAAACCGGTATAGAAATTCTGTTAGATATTGTGGTCCATCCTGAGTTTTCCTGGACAAAGGTGGGCAACTGGAGTATTATACCAAATATTGTCCGAATTGTAAGAAAACATTGCATTACTTAAGTACTAATTTGATTAGGAAAGGGTTAAAAATGAAGCCAGATACCTCAGGGAAAGTCCAAATTTCAGCCAAAATTAAGCAATTAGTTGCCGATGGGGAACTTGACCCTCAGGGTTGTAGCCATCTTTCTGAAATCAAAGATCACATTCCTTCGTCGGAAGGATGTGGCAAATGCCTGGCGATGGGTGATACCTGGGTTAATTTGCGCCTATGCGTGATCTGTGGTCATGTTGGTTGTTGTGATGCATCGAAGAATACACATGCCACCAAGCATTTTCATGAGACCAATCACTCCTTGATCGTTTCTTTCCAGCCGGGGGAAGATTGGATTTGGTGCTACGTGGATGAAGTCACCCACACGCCGTAGGGGCATAATGTTTGATTTTTTGAAAAAAGTTCCCTTGTTTGCTGATTTGCCCGATGAAGATCTAGACCGTCTCTGTGAGATGGCAGTTGAGGAACGAATTCTTCCGGATGAAACCCTCTTCATTGAAGGAGAGATTGGTGACAAAGCTTACGTAATAATGGCTGGCGAGGTGGACATACTAAAGGAGTCAGGGGGTCGAACTGTACTTCTTGCATCCAGACGTGCAGGGGAAGTCATTGGCGAAATGTCCTTATTGGATCAAACGCCGCGCTTTGCCAGCGGAATTGCCAAAACCGAATGCGATGTACTCGCTATCAGCCATGAAAACTTGGAAAACTTGTTGGATACAAGCCCCTCTGCAGCGCGGGTGATGCTATCGACGATCACCAACCGATTGCGCAGCACTGAGATTGTATTGCGACAGAGTGAGAAAATGGCGCAGTTGGGCACCCTCACCGCGGGAATTGCCCATGAATTGAATAATCCAGCATCGGCCGCACGACGAGGTGCAGAGCACCTGCAAACTTCAATCGAATTATTCCAACAGGCTTACCGAAAATTCTATTCCCTAGGATTTACTGCGGAACAGTGGGAAAGAGCTGCTGAGTTGCAAGAATTTGCTCAAAAGCAGGCCTCACAACCCACCGACTTGGACAGCCTGGGTCGCAGCGACCGCGAAGCTGAACTTGAAGATTGGCTGGATGATAAGGAAGTAGAAGATGGTTGGGAATATGCACCCCATTTGGTCAGCCTGGGATATGAAGCTGATGATCTTGATGACCTAGAGAACGATTTTCCAGGTGAAGCCTTAATTGTGGTTGTGCAATGGCTGGGTACTTTGTATAACATTTACAGTTTATTGGAAGAAATCCATCAGGGAACTTCTCGAATTGGTGAGATTGTCAAATCGTTGAAATCCTATGTTTATCTGGATCAAGCCCCGGTGCAGACTATCGATCTCCATGAAGGCTTGGATAACACCCTGGTAATGCTGCGGAGTAAGCTAAAGTCGGGCATTTCTCTTGAGCGACATTATGATAAGAACATCCCCAAGATACAAGGTTATGGCAGCGAACTTAACCAGGTTTGGACGAATATCATTGATAATGCTGTCGATGCCATGGATGGGGTGGGCAAAATAAAAATTGTTACCAAACAAAAAGGCGACTGGGTCTTAGTCGAAATTGAAGACTCAGGGCCAGGAATCCCTGAAGATGTGCAAGAACAACTCTTCAGTCCATTCTTTACGACCAAACCTATGGGCAAAGGCACCGGTTTGGGTCTTAATATCAGCTATAACATCATTCAGAAACACAATGGCGAAATCAAAGTATTCTCCAGATCAGGAAAGACTTGTTTTTCTGTGAGGCTGCCAGTCAATTTTGAAGACGTGGGAAGCGGGATTGCTGAATTAACCCCTTCATATCAATCCAGCGATGAGCATCTCAAAGAGATCTTACAGGCGACGGAGAAGATTGCTGTTGTGGGGATCAGTGAGAATGATAATGCTCCAGGGCATACAGTACCAGCCTATCTGCAGAAGCAGGGTTATCGTATTTATCCGGTCAATCCCAAGTACGAGCAGGTTTTAGGAGAAAGAGCCTTCCCAGACCTACTCTCATTAGAAGATGAAGTGGATGTTGTCCTGGTATTTCGGCACAGCGACTTTGTTCCTGAAATCGTCCAACAGGCTATTCAGATCGAGGCCAAAGTTGTCTGGATGCAAGAAGGCATTGTCAACCCCGATGCAGCTGAAATTGCCAAGGACGCCGGCCTGGATGTGGTCATGGATATCTGCATGCGTCAGACCCACCAGCGCCTGATGGATGCCAGCTGAATGCCATGATCTGGACATTACTGCTGGCACATCTCTTAGGGGATTTTCCTCTTCAAAATAATTGGATGGCGCGCTGCAAATGGAATTTTCGAGTTCTTTTTTTGCATGTGAGCATTCATTTCGTGTTGATGTTGCTCCTGGTGGGCCCGTCAAGGAATTTGCTCTGGCCGTACTTATTGCTGCTTACGCTCGTCCATATGGGTCAGGATCGGTTGAAAATATATCTGACAGACCTGTGGCCAAAGCGTATGGTATTGCTTTTCTATTTGGATCAATTTTTTCACTTTGCAGCCATTTGGGGCATAGTCACATGGATCCAAACCGATCAATCCCAAATTATTGCACCCCAAAATTCGAACTGGGCAATCATCGGGATTGCCTATCTGGTGGTCACATATGTCTGGTATATCTGTGAGCGAGTCATAAATTATACTGATCCAGAATACCTGAAGAATGTTGAACAAACCAAACTTTCGCGCATGCTTTCTCGAAGCGGGTTGATAAGCCTTTTCTTTTTGATCCGTGGGTGGGTATTGCCTAACACTGCTTTACTTCTATCTTGGCCTTATCCAGATTCGATATATCGTAAAAGGGCACTGATCACGGATTTGAGTGTCTCTTTGATTGCATTTATTTTTCTTTTTCTAACCCTTGGTTTGGGTTGATCTTGTTATTCATGTTGTGTTTATTTCTCTAGGAGTTAACAAATGGCAAAACCGATAATTGTAACTGTAGATGATGAAATTCAGGTTTTGAATGCCATCTCGCGTGACCTGCGTAAGCAATTCGGGAGCGAGTACCGCATCATGAAAGTCAACTCCGGTGCTGAAGCATTGGATACCTTGAAACAACTCAAGCAGCGCAATGCCCCCGTAGCGCTTTTGGTTTCCGATCAGCGCATGCCGGAGATGAGCGGCACGGAATACCTAGCCCAGGCAGTAGATTTCTACCCCGAGGCACGCAAAGTGTTGTTGACGGCCTATGCCGATACCGAAGCCGCCATTTCCAGTATCAACGAGATTGGCCTCGACCATTATTTAATGAAACCCTGGGATCCGCCAGATCAGAATTTATACCCCGTTATTGATGATTTGCTCAATGAGTGGCAAGCAACTGTGCCAATTCCATACGATGGCATCAGAGTTGCTGGCACTCTTTGGTCCCCGCAATCGCATAAAGTCAAAGATTTCCTCTCCCGAAACCGCATTCCATATCAATGGCTGGATATTGAAGTAGATTCTCAAGCCCAAACATTGGTTGAGTCTGTTAGTGATGGGGACCATCGTTTACCGGTTGTTTTCTTCCCTGATGGAGATACGATGTTCCAACCCGATTTCCGGGAATTGGCAGAAAAAATTGGTATGCAAACACAAGCCAAACAAAAATATTATGATCTGGTCATCATTGGGGCTGGTCCAGCTGGTTTGGGTGCAGCTGTTTATGGAGCTTCAGAAGGCCTCTCCACTGCGTTGATCGAGCGCGAGGCTACTGGCGGTCAGGCAGGCACCAGCTCGCGCATCGAAAACTACTTGGGATTCCCTAAGGGAATCAGCGGTGGTGATCTCGCCCGCCGCGCCACTGACCAGGCCAAACGTTTGGGTGCCGAAATCTTGACGGCGGTCGAGGTGGTCGAAGTGCGCGTCGAAGGTCCCTATCGGATCGTGGCACTCAATGATGGCACCGAACTAAATTGTAAGTCTCTAATCATTGCAACTGGTGTTACTTTACGACGGTTGGATATCCCCGGAGTCGAGAAACTCACTGGAGCAGGTATTTATTATGGCGCGGCGTTAACGGAAGCGGCATTCTATTGCGACCAGCACGTTTTTGTAGTTGGCGGGGCTAATTCTGCAGGTCAGGCGGCCATGTTCTTCTCGCGCTTTGCCAGCCAGGTCACTATGCTGGTGCGCGGCGAATCGTTGGTTAAAAGTATGTCGCAATATTTGATTGATCAGATTGATGGTACGGAAAATATCGAAATTGTAACTCACACGGTTGTAACTGAAGCCTTCGGAGATGAGAAATTAGATGCCCTAACGCTCAAAAACACGGAGACTGGTGAAGAGAAGAAAGTCCCTGCTGCGGCGCTATTCATATTCATTGGCGCTCGCTCACACGCGGATATCGTTGCCGATATTGTCGAGTGCAATGAGGCCGGTTTCATCTATACGGGCAGCAGCCTGATCCGTGATGGTAAGCATCCCAAAGGTTGGAAAGAAGGCCGTGATCCCTTTCTCATGGAAACCAGCGTCGCAGGAATTTTTGCAGCAGGTGATGTGCGCGAAGGTGCTGTTCGACGCGTAGCTTCAGCGGTTGGTGAAGGGGCTATCGCTGTCAGCCTGGTGCACCAATATCTGAAGACTGTATAGATCAGGAGTGCTAATTCACTGATAAGAACATTGCGCACATAAATGCCCTAAATTTGGGGTATTCCTGATGACCAAATCAAATAAATGTCAGCTGATGGAGAATGCGTTGTTGAGAATATTGGAGCCAAAGGAATTGATGGCTGGGCGATCATTTACCAATGTAGAGCATATTTCAGAAGATCGCGAAGTATTGATTTATATGGCCAGGCAAGTGTGCATGGTCTTGGAGACGGATATTGCATCGTTACAAGGTGAACGACCCATTTATGTTGATGAGCCGGATGGACGTTGGCATCGCTATTTTATTCCCAGCCCAATGACATTATTGAATGCCCAAAAAATTTATGTAGTCGGTTTTTTCGGCCAAAAGAAGAATGAGATCCCTTCCGACTATTTGGGCGATTTGAGTGATAGGCTCGTTGAGCGAATCCCTTCATACCCAGAGATTTTGAGCTATAGTACGATGGCCTTAAAAAACGGGGATTTTAGTAACTTGGTGTTGCTTTCAAATGAAGAGGTAAAACTGAAATGGATGGACGGTGGAACTCATAATAAGGCTGTTGAGCGATCTTCTGGCTATTACTTATCTGTCAGGATTAATAACGGGGTGCTTTCTGATGGGGTATTACAGCCCGATTCGCTATGTATCACGCAGGTGAAATATTGCGATTACCGTGAATCGCCAGCCTGGAAAGCTGAGCGTTTGCTTTCCAAAAGGTGATCCACTCTTGGTAATTAACTGTCGCATCCCGTTGTCTAATTGGAGAAAATAGAATATTGTATTTTTGATAGGTTGATACTTCATGAATAATTCCGCTCGACTTGTAAAACAAATTATTAAACCGCAGATGGTTATCGAAGGTGCTGGAGTACGCTTGCTGCGCTCCTTTGGGCCCAGTCGCGAGAATCTTTTTGATCCTTTCCTACTCTTCGACCATTTTGCATTCAATGATCCCCTGGAGGGGCCACCCGTAGGTTTCCCCACACATCCTCATCGCGGCATCGAGACGGTGACTTATATGCTTGACGGCAATGTGCGTCATCGTGACAGCCTTGGCAATATGGGTACTATTGGCCCTGGCGACGTGCAATGGATGACCAGCGGACGCGGTATCATGCACGAAGAGATGCCTAAACGCGGACCCAGCGGCGAGATCAACGGTTTCCAATTATGGGTTAATCTGCCTGCAGCGGAGAAAATGAGTCAACCCCGTTATCAAGAAGTTATCGCTGAAAGTATCCCCTTGGTGGAAAAGGATGGCATTAAAGTGCGCGTCGTAGCTGGTGAATATGACGGTGTTCAAGGCCCTATGACCGAGATAGCAGCCCAACCCCTTTATATGGATGTCACACTCGAGCCGGACTCGCAGATCCAATTCTCCGTGCCACGAGGGCATAATGCTGTGTCTTATGTCTTCGAAGGTGAAGGAGTTTTTGGGATTGACGACGATGGTCAAGGGGAGTCCATCGAGGCATTGGCGATGGTCGAATTTGAAGATGGTGAAAATCTTTCTGTTCGGACGAATTCAGATTCCCCAGTGCGTTTCATGTTGATGGCAGGTGCACCCTTTGGCGAACCCATCGTTCCTTATGGCCCCTTCGTGATGAATACCCAAGAAGAAATTCAGCAAGCCTTTATCGATTTGCGCAACGGTACTTTTGTGCAAGCCTAGTAGATTATCGATACCCACAAATTCTTGACCCTTTGGGAATCAACCATCCAGGCTGGATGCCAAAAATATTTCCTTCTCTTGGATTACCTGTTACGGGGATTAAAACATCTTCTTGAATTGGGCTAACTCTCTCATAAGGCCCATTTAGCTTATTAGGTGTTGGCCAGCATGGATAAGCCAATTCTTTGATGCCGTCGGGAAGGCGGCACCATGTTAGGTTAACATCCTTTGCGAAATTATACGCGCGTACGTCAGCAATTGTGCCGTCAGGTATTAGTAATCGAACTTCGTCGCCGCTGTCTGAGAGGGAAATCCCAGTTTCAGAGCGGAAGAAAGAGATGATTTCACCAGGAGCAAGTTCTATGTTGGGAATTTCGTAGGGTGTAGAACCCTCCTCAATGTCATCCAGCAACCAGCCCTCGAGGTTGATTGTCGTTGTTCCTGCGTTGATCAATTCGATAAACTCATCATTTGAAGTAAATTTACCATCTCTGTTCCAATCATACTTAGGATGGGGTAGAAATTCGTTTATGAGGATGCGTGTTCCCTCAGGAATTTGTGTCGGGGTAGGTGTTGGAAACCAATTTGAATTTGCGTTTTTCGGTGTGCCCCAGATTGGGTAACCATCAACATCAAGCCCATTGGTCACATAGCCATTATTGGTATTCCAAAGAGCGCGTCCAGTTGCTGATGTTCCTCTACGTTCCATCGTTTTGTGATGTTCAGCATTCCCTGCTGGCCAACTGCCGTCGGATTGGCTGGCTGTATCCACTAATTCACCATTTGGACCATTAAGATATAGTGTTTCTCCGTTATTGCTAAGCGAACCTGTATATATTTGATCGGCATCAATATTGGCTATTGTTGAATCGTCCGTGCGTTCTAGGATGTAATACCCCCACGATGTAATTTTCCCTTCAAGATGAATTTCTGGACTGCCATCAGCAGCAACCAGGGTCCAATTTAAAAGATCAATTTCTTCGTATCCAGGGTTGAAAAGTTCAATCCACTCGTCATTGTAATGCCCGATGGTCCCGCTCCATGCAATTTCGTTGATCCACACAGTTAATGGTGCGACAAGTTGGATGGTTCCGCTAGCTGTAGGTGTAATTGTTGGGCTGGGGGTTTGGGTGGGTGATGGAGTTGGAGTTGAGAACCAGAGTGAGTTAGGCTGCCCAGGAGATCCCTGGATTGCATTCCCTTGTGAGTCGTGCCCAGAAATAATCGCGCCGTTATTCGTTCCCCAAGCCGAAGGTGAATCGTTAGAGTTGGCGTGACGTTCCATTGAAACTCGCTGATCAATATCGCCAGCAGGCCATGCACCGCCGGAAATGTTGGCAGTATCAATCAGGACGCCTGAAGGGCTATAGAGCTCTAAAGTTTCCCCAGAGTTGCTCAGAGTTCCAGAATAGATTTGATTTGCAGCTGTATCGCTAATTGTATTGTCATCAGTTCGTTCCAAGATGAAATATCCATCGCCTGAAACTGTTCCAATTAATTCAATGTTAGGGAGTCCGTCATTGGCGATTAATGCCCAGCCTGTCAGATCTACTTCCTGTGTGGTGGGATTGTAAAGTTCGATCCATTCATCAAAGGAACTAGAGGTTGTTCCGCTCCACGCGATTTCGTTAATGATAACTGTACCTGGAACAATAATGTCTGTTGTGCTCGTTGGAGATGCTGTGTTTGTTGGGGTGGAGGTGCTTGATAAAGTAGGAGTTCGTGTCAATGTAGCTGAGTTTGTGATGGATGGTGATGGCGTAGAAGTAGAAGTCGCGCTAGGTGAAGGCGAACTTGTAGGTGTCTCAGTCGGTGAAGCTGTGGCTGTGTTGGTATACGAAACTTTAATGATGGTTGAGTTGGCAGACTTAGGCGTGCCATTTATGGGATTGCCATTAGCATCTTCGCCATTTCGCGTGATCCCATTATTTGTACCCCAATTTGAGTCACTGGCACCGATCGATGTGCGTTCCAAGGTTGCATATTGGGGTGTTCCGCTGCTGGAAGTGCCCCCAGGCCAGTCATCACCATCGATGTTAACCGAATCAATGAGATTTCCGCCCGCATCTCTCAGTAAGAGACTCTCGCCACTGTTCCCTAAAGGACCGGTGTAAATCTGGTCGGCAGATATATTGCTGATGGTATTTTCATTTGTTCTTTCCAGTAAGAAGAAATTTCCTGAGGAAATAACGCCGTTCAGAGTGATCACGGGCGTGCCGTCTGCAGCGCCGAGGCTCCAATTGCTTAGATCCACTGGCTGACTTCCGTAGTTATATAGTTCAATCCATTCATCCCCGGTCGATGCATCTGTGCCCGACCAAGCGATTTCATTGATAACCACATATTGGTTTTGGATTGATGTGGATGTATGAGTTGGTGTTGGCGATGGTGTCATTGTGGCTGTGGATGAGCTGGTATTGGTTGATGTAAGAGAATTGGTTGATGATGGGGTTGCAGTGGGCGTGGTTGTAGGATTCGTTGACCAAACAGAATTAGCAGCTTTAGGACTGCCCATAATGGTGTCATCGTTAGCATCGTGCGCATTGCTTGTGGAGCCATTAT
>JADHTJ010000085.1 GCA_016785015.1 Anaerolineales bacterium | reverse complement strand
AGGCACCTTGCAACGTTTAGTGGCTACTTATCTCGACTGCACAAATCAATCCAAATCAGTCATATGTAATATTTAGACAGTAAGGGGGTGGTTGCGGAGCAACCACCCCCATATATTCCGGCGGAAGCCCTTGTATGGCAGTTTTTTTTATCGGAGTCATGAATCTTTAAAAAAAAAAAAAACCGTGAAAATCCGTGTCCCAGAAAGTTTTTTTTCTCAAACTGTCAGGTGGCTAGTATATTTTTTTAGTTTTTTAACGATATTTATATGCCTTTGGATATGGTAGACTTATTTTATTTCACCACCAAAGGAATAAGTATGTCAGTCGAAAAGATCGACCGCTACGAAATCGAGCGTAAATTGGGTGTTGGTGGGATGGCCGAAGTTTTTTTGGCCCAAGATCCATATATGAAGCGACGGGTGGCGTTAAAAATATTGCCTTATGATCTGACCACCAAAGAACTTTATCAAGAGTTATTTCAACGCGAAGCTGAGGTGATTGCTGCGTTAGAACATCCTTGCATCGTCCCAATTTATGATTTTGGCCAGTATGGAAATCAACCTTATTTTGTGATGCGTTATATGCGAGGGGGTTCACTCGAGGATAAAATTCTCGAGCAAAAGATGGATCCTCGCCCACTTGCAAAGATTGTTGAGCGAGTTGCCGATGGGTTGGATGCAGCCCATAAACTAGGTGTTATTCATCGTGATGTCAAGCCATCAAATATCCTTTTTGATGACGATGGAAAAGCATTGTTGGCAGATTTTGGAATGGCAAAATCTTTGCATCATTCTTCAGGCCAGACAATTGGAAAGATTTTGGGAACGCCTGAGTATATGAGTCCAGAACAGGTTAGCAATGAAGAACTAGATGGTCGCAGTGATGTATATGCTTTGGGGGTAGTGCTCTATTGTGCTTTGACAGGTGCAGCGCCTTATCGCAACGAATCTCCCCTGGCAATTGCGGTGGCGCATGTCAAAGGAGCGATTCCTAATATCCTAGAAGCTCGCCCTGACTTGGAACCTTCCTGGGATGAAGTTATCCAAAAAGCGATGGCTAAAGCCCGTGAAGACCGTTACGCTACAGCGGTTGAACTGGCACGCGACGTCAGTGAGATTGCCTCGGGTCGCTGGTTTATGCGCAAGCTAGTGGATTAATTGTTTTGCAATGAAAATCTAGCGGATGTGAATCTGAGTGTTTCTACAACTTGTTGGGCGCTACTCAATTAGGAATAAACCCGGCTGATTTATCAATCCCTAATGTAAGAGTGTTACTATTTAGCCCATCAATATCGCTACCTTAGAAGTAATCTTTGTAACTTATGAACCACAAAAATTCATCCCATAAAAAAATCCCCTTCTCTCGGCGAGATTTCTTGAAATTCTCCGCCGTTGGAGTGGGCGGATTCGCCCTAAAGCCTTGGCGCAAACTCTTTCAATTAACAGATTTTCCCCAATCAGAAAAATTGGGCCGGGTTAGTTTCGGCAAGATCGATGTCAAAGCACAGCCGGATTACGACAGCCAAACTGTGAGTGTTTTGTTTGAAGATGCGGTGGTTCCCTGGCTGCGAGAAGTCTCTGGCCGTTGGCCCTATCGTAATAACCAACGTTGGGTTGAAACCCCCGAGGGATATATCTGGTGCCCGTATTTGCAGCCGGTTAAAAACGAACCAGCCCAACCTGTGAATTCCCTATTACAAATGGGTGATCTATCTGGCTTGTGGGTAGAAGTCAGTGTGCCTTATGTGGATGCCATCATTGCAAATGGCCCGCCGCGTTCTGCCTGGTGGCAGTATCGTCTGGAAAATGGGCAATCATATCGCTTCTACTACAGTCAAATCTTATGGGTTGATCAGATGAAGACCGAAAGCGATGGAAGTGTTTGGTATCGCATCAATGAGCGCTACGGCAATCCTGGTGACATCTTTTGGTGCCCGGCAGAGGCCTTCCGCCCTTTGACGGCTGAGGAACTCTCACCGATCAGCCCGAATGTAGAAGACAAACGCATCGAAGTTGATATCAATTGGCAGACCCAAACCCTCTCGTGTTACGAAGGCAATACTGAAGTGTATTTTGCCCGCATCTCTTCTGGAAAAGCAGAGGGTGCTACGCCACTAACTCCGGCCTTTTCGCCCGGATTCCAAATCTGGCGAAAATTGTTCTCGCTGCACATGGGTGGGAACACCGCCGCTGGAGCCTGGGATGTGCCTGCTGTGGGATGGACATCTTTATTTCATGGTGATGGCGTTGCTGTTCATTCAACCTATTGGCATAATAATTATGGTGAACCCATGTCACATGGTTGCATCAATGCTCGACCTGAAGATGCCAAATGGATATTTCGTTGGGCAAACCCTGTAGTATCTTTTGAGACTGGCGATTTAACCATAGTGAGCGAAGGCGGCACGCGCGTCATCGTCAACGAGTGGTAAAACAATAAAGAAACCACAAAGGACACCAAGAGCACTAAATTGAAGATAATTCAATACACTATTCGTGAATCTTCGTGTCCTTCGTGGAAAATTGATTAGGAAAATTTATGGACGCATCTAATATTGGCCTGGGGTTGGCATTTGTAGCTGGCCTGGCATCATTTTTATCTCCCTGTGTGTTCTCCCTTGTTCCGGCCTATATTGGTTATCTGGGCGGGCGCTCTGTCGCTTCGGCAGAAACCAATGAAAGCAACCGCTGGCTGACTTTTAGCCATGGTCTGGCCTTTGTATTGGGTTTCAGTATTGTCTTCATCCTTTTGGGGATTGCGACCTCGGCGATTGGTGGATTGCTGTACGATCTGCGCACCTGGCTTGCCAAAATTGGCGGTGTAGTGGTGATCATCTTTGGATTACATATGACCCACATCATCCGCATCCCCTTCTTGGATTATGATCTGCGGCCGCAGAGTGACCCTGATCGGCAGCGGGGCTATATCTCCTCTGTTCTGATGGGCGTTTTCTTCTCAGCGGGTTGGTCGCCTTGTGTCGGTCCAGTTTTAGGAGCCATCCTAACGCTCTCTTTGAGCGGCGGTTCGGTTTCTCAGGGTGCTGGTTTGCTGACCGCTTACTCTGCTGGCCTCGCAATTCCCTTTTTGATCGCAGCCCTGGGCGTAGGTTGGGTGACCAAAATATTGCGTCGTTATGGCAAAGTCATGCGCTACACAGAGATTGCTATGGGCGTGTTGTTGATTGTCGTTGGCGTGATGCTTTTCTTGGGAACCTTCGAGCAATTGGCTCGCTTTGGCTTCTTCGTTGATTTCGGTCTCTAGAGGTGTGACATGCGCCGTGGATTGGCTTTATTTGCCGGAATAGTTGTTGGGGTTGGCATTGGGTTGTTGGTAATTGGATTGCTGCGTGGTGATGATTTTCCAACGATTAGCGATTCGCTCAACGAATCAGCAGCCTCTGAAACCCTGGCTTTGGATTCGCCCGCTCCAGACTTCGAGTTGGCATCCCTCTCCGGAGAGCAGGTTGCCCTGGAAGATTTTCGTGGTCAATATGTGCTGTTGAATTTCTGGGCTACCTGGTGTGGCCCCTGTCGTCTAGAAATGCCCGCTTTTCAAGACCGCTTTAAGGAATACGGTGGTGATCTCCAAATAGTGGCGGTCAACTTTGATGAGGCCCAGCATTTAGTGAAGAACTTCGTCGATGAGCTGGGTTTGACGTTCGAGGTTTTGCTCGATCCTGGGGCAGAAATCCAGCGCTTGTACCAGGTGCGCGGCTACCCTACGTCCTATTTTATTGATCCCGCAGGTGTCGTGCGCGTGATCCACATCGGGTTGATGACCGAGAGCCAGTTGGAGGGCTATTTGACTGATTTGGGCCTTGAAGGTTAATCCTTTCCTTTAATTTGTCATTCTGAGCGCTAGCGAAGAATCCCGGATGACCACAATCATTAATGCCTAGTAGAATTCTTTCGACCTTTTCAGGGATCCCTCGTCGCTTGCTCCTCAGGATGACAGCGAAAAAAAATCCACTAACGTAAATATAAGCTTGTTTGGGAGAATGTATTGCTAAAAGTAACCTTATTCGGCAGAAAAGTTTGTCACCTATGCGATGAAGCCGAGGCCGCACTGGAATCACTGCAGGATCGCTTCCCACATGAACTGGCCATAATCGACATCGATGGCAATACAGAATTAGAAGCCGCGTACGGCATCGAAATCCCCGTAGTCGAAGTGGGGCCTTATAGTTTGAAAGCACCATTTGACAAACGCGACTTAGCGATGACCTTGGGGGCCGCGCGGGATCGTGCCTCCCAGCTAGATGACGTTGGAGACAAGCGACACATGAAACGAATGCAGCGCGCCCAAAATATATCTGGTGCAGACCGATTTACCTGGTGGTTTTCTAGGCGATATATGTTGGTCTTCAATATATTTGTGTTTCTATATATAGGGTTGCCTTTTCTTGCTCCCGTCCTGATGCGCTCTGGAGCGACCACACCAGCCCGCGCGATCTATACCCTGTATGGGGGGCTGTGCCATCAGCTTTCTTACCGCTCGTTTTTCTTGTTTGGTGAACAGCCCGTATACCCTCGAGCAGCGGCAGAAATCGAAGGATATCAAACCTTCGGCCAGGCAACTGGACTGGACGAGAATGCCATTTTCCCCGCGCGTGATTTTCGGGGTAACGATCAGGTTGGATACAAGACCGGATTATGCCAGCGTGACGTAGCCATCTATGGGGCGATTTTGCTCTTTGGCATAGTCTTTGTGTTGGCAGGCAGGAATATTAAACCTATCCCGTGGTGGGTATGGATCTTCTTGGGCATATTCCCAATTGGATTGGATGGGGGCACACAGTTAGTGGGAATGGCCGTTTCTGCGTTCGATGGTTCTTTCTGGGAGACTCTGGCGAATTTCTTTCCGGCGCGGGAGAGCACACCCTTTTTGCGTGTACTGACAGGCTTTCTGTTCGGACTCACAACTGCCTGGTTTGGCTACCCAATGGTGGAAGAAAGCATGCGCGAGACGCGCCGCATGTTGACCAAAAAATTTGCTCACCTAAACGTGCAGCGTTAAACGTGTAACGTTCAACGAATCATGCCTTTTTCGCAAACCAATTCAATACGATATTACGGCTTTGATCTATTTGACTCGAATGCGATAACCCACGCGGTTTTTACGCGTCAGGGAGGCTTGAGCCCTGAGCCGTGGTCGTCGCTCAATGTGGGTGCCAGCGCCATGGTGTTGGATGACCATCAACGGGTAAGGAACAACCGCATCCTGGCATTTGAAGCCTTGAAGCGAGATCCAGCATCAATGTATGATGTCTGGCAGGTGCACAGCGCCGATGTGATTTGTGCCGGTGCGCCGCGACCCAGTGATGCTCCTCACATCAAAGCGGATGCCATTCTCACGGATAACCCCGAAGTGACTCTCTTCATGCGCTTCGCCGATTGCGTCCCAATCCTACTGCATGACCCTGTCAGACGTGTAGTAGGGATTGTGCACGCGGGTTGGCAAGGCACTGTGAAGATGACAATCAGCGCCACGATAGAAGCCATGGTTGAGCGATACCTGTGCAAACCCAAACATATCCTGGCCGGGATTGGCCCCTCGATTGCTGCACACCATTACCAGGTTGGGACGGAAGTTGTTGCCAAGGTTCGGCAATCATTTGGCGAATCTGCTGATGATTTGTTGCCAGAACAAAACGGCGCGGTACAATTTGATTTATGGCGCGCCAATCGGTTGTTGTTAGAGCAAGCTGGTGTGCATGAAGTCCAAGTCTCGGGTTTATGTACCGCTTGCGACACTGAAGATTGGTTTTCCCATCGTGCAGAAAAAGGGCAAACGGGACGCTTTGGCGTATTGATTGCTTTGAATGGATGATAAATGGTTGCTTCATTAAGTGAGTCGATTTCCGAAAACATCGCACAAGTTATGGAACGAATTGCGGCTGCGGCAAGATCAGTTGGGCGGGATGCTGCAGATGTCAAGCTGATCGTAGTGACCAAGGGTCATACTGTCGAAGTGACTCAAGCTGCTATTCAGGCTGGGGCGAAGTACATCGGAGAGAACTATGTACAAGAAGCCCTTGCAAAAATGGAATCCTTGCCCAATGAAGATGTCGAGTGGCATATGATCGGCCATGTGCAGAGCCGCAAAGCGCGCGATGTGGTCGAAAACTTCGCCTGGATGCATACACTAGATAGATTGAAGGTGGCGCGACGCTGCGATCAATTTGCTGCAGGCGCAGGCGTTCAGATGCCTGTTTTATTAGAGTGCAATGTCAGCAGTGAAGCATCAAAACATGGGTGGTCTGCTTGGGACGAAATGCGATGGCCGGAGTTTGCCGAGGAGCTAGCTCCTGTTTTCGAGCTGAATCACCTTGAAGTCCAGGGCTTGATGACCATGCCCCCATTTTTTGCTGATCCTGAAGAAGCGCGACCCTATTTTGAGAAACTTCGTCGCTTACGCGATTTTTTGGTTGACAGATTTCCCCAATCTAGTTGGAAAGAACTCTCCATGGGAATGAGCAACGATTATGCCGTTGCCATCCAGGAAGGTGCGACTTTTGTTCGCGTGGGAACTGCTATCCTGGGGACGCGTTCCTAGGGTAGAATAGGGCTAAAGAAAAAATAGTCTAGGAGAATTTACTTGATACTGTTTTTGATCCAATTCGTTGATTTTATTGTGCGCCTATTTGTATTACTCATTTTGGTGCATGTTGTTTTATCCTATTTCATGGACCCATTCCACCCGGTTCGGCGGCAGGTAGATCGCATTGTCGAACCCTTGTTGACACCTATTCGACGCGTAATCCCCCTGGTTGGGATGTTCGATTTTAGTCCTTTAGTACTGCTGATTTTGGTTCAAATCATTGGTATGATAGTAACAAGTATCTTACGATCGTTTTTCTAAGATATTCACGATCTGAGGAGTAGCCATGACCACACAAGATTTTCACTTACATGATGGTAGGAAGGGATCGGCTCTAGGAATTCGGGTTATTCCCCGCGCCACGCGCAATGAGATCGTTGAAATACTCCATGATGGCACCATCCGCGTGCGCCTGAAAGCGGCTCCCAGAGAAAAAGAGATCAACCAGACCCTGGCCGATTTCTTGGCTTCCGTTCTTGATATCCCTAGAGAGCGCATCGAGGTTGTGGGCGGCAGCGGGGGACGGGATAAACTGGTCTCAGTGCTGGATATGGATGCCTCTGAGGCGCAGCAAAAGATCATTCAAAATCTGGCCTGAACGGCAATCAAATTACAAAAGAAAAATCCTTCCGCAATTGCGGAAGGATTTTTGACGTTAACGCCTAATCTCCAACAGCTAACATTGACCCATCACACCATTCCATATTGCACAGTTGAAGGGATATCCTCGCCGTTGGCTGCCAATTGCCAGATGGTGTTGTATGCCATCTCGCGAAGTTCAATGTCACTTCCGCAATACTGGTCGAAAATTGCCGGGAATACTCTGGCGATGCCCCTCATGTGTATCTGGAATAACGCTGCCATTTGTTCGTCTTCGTTGCCCTGTTGAAGTACTTGAATCAACATTTTGAGAGCGGGTTCTCCTGGACTGACACCCACTCCGCGCTCGGCTGCAAAAGAGATCAACCAGGGTAGTTCGGGCAGGGGAAGTGGCGTTTTGGGGATGTGGAAGGTGGCATTGTTGATATCTTCCATTGCCTGCGCGGCCGCATTCTTGACTACCCATTGCGCATCCTCGATTTGCATCTCCTCTAGAAGTTGAATAGCCCAATCTTCGCGGATTCGTCGCAGACCGGTGATCGCCGCACGCCTGACGAGTAGATCATCAATTGACGTGGCTTCCCGCAGAGTTGGATAGCCTTCTTCGGGATGGTTTGCGAAAGCCTCTGCAGCGGCGTGACGTACATCTTCACTGCCTTGTAATAGGGCGCTGGCGATTGCTTCCAACGCTGGTTGGGTGCCAATGTTGACCAGGGCTAAACTTGCAGCCCGGCTAACAGAGGGTTGATCGTTGAGCAACTGTATCAGCACATCGACGGCTTGTGTGTCACGGTGGAAACCACTGCCTAATGCGGCCAAATGCCGGACGCTTGTCTTTGCTGATTTTAGCATGTGCCTGAATAGGGTTGAGATATCTGGGTCTTTGGTTCTTGCTAAATTTGTCATCAAGCGTGCTCTCGCACCCAGGGGGAGTTCTTCATTGCTCAGTAATCCAGATAGAACCCCTAAAATTCGTTTGCGCCAGACAGAATTGAGCGGGATATCGGGCAGCCACTCAGTAACGAATATTGACTGGCGATAGAGAACCTTTTCAGGTTGTGAGAATAATTGGTCAGCCTGATCGCTGAGATCGCGCTGTGTGGCCACAAACTGGATTGTTAGATCCCTCAGTAGCCAGGCGGGTTGAGAATACAAATCTTCATTGAGTGCACTTGCGAAAGCGTGCCCGGCCACGAAACTCTGAATCATTGGATGAGCGAAACTGAAACGGTCATCATTTCTGTAAACTAATAAGCCCACATCTGCTAGGTCAGGCAAAATGCGCGGGACTGTTATCTCAGCTCCATGTTCACTTTCATCTGGGCGATCTGAATCGTCAGTGTAATCGGCGGGATTAAGGCCATCAACTTCTGAAAGCCACAAATTAGCTTCACTTTCTGTGAAGCTGGATTTACATCTAAGCACAGCTTGCGAAGATAGTCGCTCGAGGGCGACATGCGCTTTTGGAATTCCTACTGACATGCGGCGAACATAGGCCTCGATGGCATCCGAGAGCCTTGGGCCGCGCACATCTCCTGCATATGCAGCCCAAATTTGAAGGGTGAATTCTAGGGGAGTGATAGCCGAATGTTGATTCAGTAGCCAACCGTTGAGCAGCAGAGGATGAACAGATATATAATCATCATGAGATTCTTTATCGATAAATCGAGACCACATTTCCCCCCAAGTTTTAGAAAATTGCAGTTGCTGCCGCGCTCCCCAGGCAGCCATTGGAAGCACTGCAAAGCCCAATTTTGGAAGACCACCATTGAGCCGGGGATTCGCTGTTACTACGATCTTGTTTTGGGGAAATTCCGTCAGTAATAATTGTAAGTAATCTACCACTTTGGCCAGCGGTTCCGGCGCCAGTTCATCGAGCCCATCGAGCAAGAGGAGAGCGTATCCCGAATCGAAGGCTTCTTGGATGAATTTTGGCAAGCGGGGAGCACTTAGTGCTGAAGCTTGAAGACTGAGTGCATTGATCAGAGACTCTAATGGATCTTCTTGACTTGTGGGTAGATTAAGATCTGCGGCGTGCAGCAAGATCGGAACAAAATCGGCCAAATGTTCAGAACGAACCTGATTGCGTGCTATCTGTACAGCAAAATCTGCCAGGGCGACCGATTTTCCGCTGCCTGGCGGTCCGACCAAAACAATATTCTGACCACCTTGAAGAGCTTCTTCCAGAGAGATGGTGTGTGCACCAAATGCTGATGCTAATTCTGGCCGATCGGGCATAAAAGGGATGGTTTGAGCGACGATATCCTCGTGGGGTGGCTCTTTGCCAGGCTCAACTGGATGAGGGAGAGTCAATAGACGGGGGGGGATCAGAATTTCATCGAGCGAGAAAAGCGGTGCTGCAAGATGAAGGCTTTGGGCGTATTTGATTGTATCTGTGAGATGTCGATCTTCAATGCCCGCTTGAAGCCCCTTTTTGGCTGATTGAAAGCTGTCTTTTAGCGAGTGAAAAAGCTTTACTGCGTGCGGCCGCAACGTGACGGCCAGCCACCAAAAGATTGTGGCCGCTACAAAACCAATCCAGAAGGATAATCTCTCAAAATTTAATGATCGGAATATGTTGATCATGGTTTATTCGGCATAAAGGATTCGTTCGCAGGTATCGCAGTGGGTAATATTGTTAGGCGAACGAGATTGCTGGTAAATTGCCGACGCTAATATTGAGCCGCAGGCTGAGCAAGTTCGCTCTTGAACTTTCGCAACACCTACTCCGGCTCGTTTGGTACGCACTTCTTCATATAGCTTTAGGTCGGCTGTATCGATACCGTTGGCCTGGCCTTCGCGCTTGTTTCTTAAATCTGCCAGGAGGGCATCGATCTCAGATTTCTCTTTGAGTAGATCAGCATTTCTACTTTCGGTATTAGCAAGAGTCTGTTCGAGTTGCGCTTGAGCGGCATCGAAAATTTCTTGCGTTTCGTCCACGGCAAGCATAGCTTCTAGCTGACGTTCTTCCAGAATATCCAAATAGCGCTTGAGTGCGCCAATCTCGGTTTGAATATCTTCCAATTCTTTGGGGTTGGCCACGGTTCCGCTGTAAAGCCTTTTTTCTGACTCTTCAATCTTAGCGCGTTGGTCTTGGACGATGGCCCTTTCAGAGCGCAGATGTTTTTGCGCAGCGTTCAACTCTTCCTGGGCAACAGCAGCCTCATCTTTGGCGATTTTGACCACACGGTCATCCTCAAGAGTTTTCTGAATTTCTAATAGCCGACGGTTGTGATCGTCGATCTGGCTGTCGATGCGTTGAAGGTGATAGAGATTTTCTGATCGGCCCATAGTAAAGATTATAGATGTGGTTGCGTTGGAAAGCAAGGGAGTTAGGATAAAATAAAGGCATGCCTAACAAAAGTATTGATTGGTTTCCAGTCATTGTCGCCATTGTCGTCCTGTTCGTTGCCACGGTACCATTTATTTATGCGCTGAATGCCGGTGGCGATGAATATGTGTTTGGAGGATTACTGCTCAATCCCTTAGACGGATTTACCTATTTGGCGAAGATGTATCAGGGTTGGGAGGGCAATTGGCGAAATCTGATGGCCTACAGCGCTGACCCCGGTGAGGGTGCCTATATCAATTTGTATTATCTCTTCCTTGGGCATGTTGCGCGGGTTTTGGATGCTCCCATGGTCCTTGTTTATCATGCCGCGAGATTGCTGGGATCAGTTGCCATGCTAGGAATGATATGGCGCTTCTTCGGCGAATTATTCTCAGACCAACGTTCTCAGCGCTTAGCTTTCGCTTTGGGCGCGTTTGGCTCTGGCATGGGTTGGATCATGATCCCCTTTGGCCAGATCACATCAGACCTTTGGGTTGCAGAGATCTACCCATTTTTGTCGGCCTTCACAAATCCACATTTTCCTTTGGGGTTGACCCTGACCTTATGGCTGATCTTACCTCAAGATGATGGACCCATTTGGTGGCAGGTGCTAAGGCGTATTTTGATTTCTGTGCTGATCAGCATCGTCAGCCCCTTTGGGCTGGTCGTTGTCATTACGGTTTTGGTTGGTCACTTTGTCTATGTATTTTTTACCAATCAAGCTTGGAAAGATCTACTGATCTTGCGGAAGCAATTTTTCAGGCTCTTGCTCATCTCGATCGCGGGCGCGCCGCTGATGCTTTACTATCTTTGGATTGCGGCCAACGATCCCATCATCTCTGTGTGGAACGCCCAAAACCTGACTCTTTCGCCGGCTCTTTGGGATCTGTTGATTTCGCTTTCCCCAGCGTTGATCCTGGCTGGCGTAGGGGTTTGGGCATTTGTTAAGATGGAACCCTCAGTAAAGAAAGATCAAGCTCAAGTAGTATTGATCATCTGGCTGATACTGGGGTTAATCTTGGTCTACATCCCCTTTGGTTTGCAGCGCCGTTTTCTTACGGGCCTTTTTGTGCCCCTGGCTGGGCTGGCAGCTTTGGGGATTGAGAAACTAAGCCTACGCCGACCGAAATCGCACCGATTTTTGGTGAGCGTGTTTTTCATTTTGGTGATCCCGACAAATCTTGTTGTTCTGATGGCTGGTTTTTATGGGGCTCGTACCCATGATGCTAAATTGTATTTATCTTCGGGTGAAGCCCATGCCCTGAATTGGATCGTCGAAAATACGGAACCAGATGCGTTGGTTCTATCAAGCCCCGACATGGGCATTTTTATACCAGCATTCACCGGACGGCGCGTAATCTATGGACATCCCTTTGAGACAGTATATGCCGACCGAGAAAGAGAATTTGTCGAAAACTTATTCTCAGATCGTTTCGAAATAACGGAGCGTCAATTTATGTTTGCTGAACGAGGCGTGGAGTATGTACTATGTGGGCCACGTGAACAAGAAATTTCTGATTGTTCCGAATGGGAATTAAAAGTTGAATTCTCCGATGATCAAGTTTTGATATTTGGCTTGGGGAACTAGTCTGGCATGGGAATGAAGTCACTACTGAAAGGGGCGTTGTCTTCGACCAATGGCATTAAGCGACTTTGGCCGCTGTTACTACCGCTGCTGCTTTTCCTGCCGGGTCTTGACGGTTTCCCATATGCCTCTCCAGAAGCGCTCTTTTCAGATGTTGCCATCTCGCATTATCCTAATGCACTATATTTGAGGCGCGCCATTATGGAGTGGGGTGTGATTCCGTTATGGTCACCGAGTATCTTGAGCGGGTATCCCTTTGCAGCGAATCCGCTCTCTGGGTTGTGGTATCCGCCAGGGTGGTTGGCCCTGATTTTTCCATTGCCGTTGGGTTTCAATTTGATGGTAATGGCGCACTTGTTGCTGGGAGGGGTAGGGCTTTACAGATTTTTGAAAATTAAAGGCATCTCATATGAGGGGGCATTATTTGGTGCCCTGGCATTCGAATCCATGCCCAAGTTCTTTGCCCAATACGGCGCCGGTCATTTGACCCTGGTCTATACAGTATGCTGGACACCGTGGTTGTTAGTGTATTGCGTTGAAAGTTCCAAATTGCAAGCTAAGCGGGTTTCATTGTTGAAGCCAGGGATAATCCTTGCCCTAATTTTTCTCGCAGATCCACGCTGGGCTCCATACGCAGGGTTACTTTGGCTTCTATATGCCATTGCGCATAGGCAATTGTCAAATGATATTAACAGTGTTGAAGCAAAAACGGCACTCTATGACAATAAAATATTTTCTAATCTCCAATATCTAATCTCCAATATTTTTATTTCCCTCCTCCTCGCCGCGCCCCTGGCCATACCTTTACTTGAATACACGCGCCTTTCCACGCGTAGCATGATGACCATGGATGATGTCTTTGCCCACTCTCTGCCCCCTGTGCGCCTATTGGGATTGATCTACCCAGATTTTGGTGGCTTTCATGAATGGATGCTCTATCCGGGTGGGGTGGTACTTGCACTGCTCCTGGTGGCGATTTTGTTAAGTTTTCATCGCAGTGGCGTCCGTTTCTGGTTGGGCGTACTCGTAATCTCCCTTTTATACTCGATGGGTTCAAACTTGCCACTTCTGCCCGGGCTGGCACAGATCCCCGGTTTTGATTTGTTGCGAGTACCTCCACGAGCTCTGTTTATGGCTGGATTGGCTGGTTCGATTTTGGCTGCCTATGGACTGAACGCTTTGATGGGAGATTCGAAGATCAATTGGCGTAGAGTCAGCCTTGGGTTGTCTGGTTTAGCAGCCTTTGTGGTAATCTTTTCACTTTTCATCGGGGTGTTGACAGGTGTTTGGGCGCGCAGTTTTGTTTGGGGTGCGGGCAGCATATTATTTGCATCGCTTTGGGTTTTGATTCAGCGAAGAGAACTGATCCCACGCCAAACATGGCTGTTGATCCTGTTTGGGATGGCGATTCTGGATTGGGGCGCGGTCAACGCCTCGGTGCTGTCTCTCCGCTCAAAAGAAGCAGTCGAATCTGAAGCTAGCGCACTCGGGGAATTTTTGGCCGACCAGACGGGAAGATTCAGGGTGTATTCGCCTTCGTACAGCCTGCCGCAAGATGTTGCAGCCCAATACGGCCTGGAATTAGCTGATGGTGTTGAGCCTTTGCAGTTGGCTGCTTATGTGGATTATATGAATGCGGCAACCGGTGTGCCGCGTACTGGATATAGCGTAACCTTGCCGCCGTATGCAAACGGGGATCCGGCCACGGACAATATGGAATTTCTGCCTGATGCAAACTTGTTGGGTTTTCTCAACGTGGCGTATGTTGTTGCAGCTTATGAGCTGTCTGTAGAAGGTTTTGCGCTGCTGGACCAGTTTGAGTCAGTTTGGGTATATGAAAACAAGCGGGTATTGTCAAGGGCGTGGGTTCAAGCGTACGATGCTGATATTGGTCAGGGTGTGCATGCAGTGGAAATCATTGAATGGCAGCCCAATAGAATTTCGCTCCAGGCGGAGGGTCCGGGATTGCTGGTGCTTTCGGAAATTGCCTACCCAGGGTGGCGGGTCAAAATTGATGTTGATAATGCAGTTATGCAATCTCCCTTGGATATGCTGCAGGGAGTTGAATTGCCCCCAGGCGAGCACCAGGTTACATTTTATTTCCGTCCGTTAAGTGTCTATTTAGGGTTGGGGTGTTTTGCTTTGGGCGTTTTGCTTTTTATGTGGGTGAACTGGGAAAGGAGAAACAAAACATGACGAGCGCGGTCAGCGGCCAGCCTTCGGCAGTCGCACAGCGACGATATCCGCAATGGGTATGGGTTTTTGCAATCGCGGTCATAGTAGTCACAAGCATTCCCTATTTGCTTAGCTACGCCGTAGAAGGGACTGAGTGGCAATTCACTGGGTTTGTCTTTGGCGTTGAAGACGGCAATAGTTATATGGCCAAAATGTTGCGCGGCGCCGATGGAGATTGGTTGTTCCGCTCACCGTACACCGCATTACCGCAATTGGGCGTACTTGCCTTTTTCCCTTATCTGCTGCTGGGAAAATTAACTTCTCCACCGGAGCAACATATCCAGCTGGTAGCCTTATTCCAGATTTTTCGTATTGGAGCAGGAATTCTTTATATCCTGGCGAGTTATGATTTCGTGATCTTGTTCGTCAAGACAGAACGCTGGCGACGATGGGGAGTGACATTGATCGCTCTTGGTGGCGGTTTAGGGTGGCTATTAATCTTGTTGGGAAAAAGTTCCTGGTTAGGTTCGCTGCCTTTGGATATGTATTCCCCAGAAACCTTCGGTTTTTTGATGCTTCTGGGGCTACCGCATCTCTCTTTGGCGAGAGCGTTGCTTTTGTGGGGGTTGCGAGCTTTTCTATTTCCAAACCTGGCTCCGTGGAAAAGCCGACCGGGGTTGTTCACGGGAGTTTTATGGTTACTGATGGGATTGTTGCAGCCGTTGATCATTGTTCTTGCATGGGGGATTGTTGCTTCACATTGGGGGATATTGCTCATCCAAAGATTGTGGCAGCGCTGGAAGAATGTGAATGCAGACGCCAATTCAATCAAATGGCGAGAATGGCTGCAAAGATGGCTCTGGATCGTGAGTGTTACTGCGCCAATTGTGATCTACACCGCTTGGGCTTTTAATGTTGATCCCGTGCTCAAGCAATGGACGGCCCAAAACTTGATTCTTTCCCCACATCCATTGCATTATCTTGCGGCTTATGGCCTGATGATTCCCTTTGCTATTGCGGGCGGAATTCGCCTCGTGAAAGATAAGGTTGAGGCCCATTGGCTGCCCATTGCCTGGAGTATTGCGCTGCCATTTTTGCTCTATGCGCCCTATCCTTTGCAGCGGCGCTTGGCAGAGGGTTATTGGGTCGCCCTGGTAATTTTGGCATTGGTATATTTTGACCGGGGAAAACGGAAGTATATACCTTATTTTCAATGGCTTTTAGGGATAGTATTCCCTACCACATTGATTTTGCTTTTGGGTAGTATCAATGCAGTCAGGTCACCGCAAATACCAATTTTTCGCCCACGGAGTGAAGTGACTGCGTTTGAATACCTGGATGAAATTGCACACAAGGATACAATTGTTTTGGCGTCCTATGAAACCAGCAATGCCTTGCCCGCATGGGCGCCGGTTTTTGTCGTCATAGGCCATGGCCCAGAGAGCGTCGGATTGGCTGAATTGAGTCCGCGCGTAGCACAGTTCTATGACTCATCCACCCTCGATGCAGAGCGCCTCGCCCTGCTGGAAGAATTCGATGTTGATTACGTCTTTTGGAGTCCCCTTGAAAGAGAGCTTGGAGATTGGAACCCAGAACAAAGTGATATGCTTACAGAGATTTACTCCAAAGCAGGTTACTCCATATATCAAGTAAATTATTAATACACTGATTGCATAACTAGCCACCTAACAGTTTGAGAAAAAAACTTTCTGGGACACGGATTTACACGGATTATTTTAAAGATTCATGACTCCACTAAAAAAAACTACCACCCCCATATATTCCGGCGGGAAACTCGCGTAGCTAATCTTGCATAATACTGTTTATTTATCACCATCAACTTACCACTAACCACCGATCACTGCTCACACCCACTGATCACTGAATAATGTATAAACGCATCTTCCGTCTCCCGAATTTCCCCATCATTATCGCTCCGATCATTCTGTTCTCGCCGCACTTGTTCATGGGCAAAGCTCTCTTTTGGGGGACGCCGGCGTTACAGTTCATGCCTTGGTGGTCATGGGCTTGGGAAACGATCTTGGACGGGCATCTCCCATTGTGGAATCCACTGCTTGGGATGGGGGCGCCGCTGATCGCCAATTACCAGTCGGCTCTATTTTATCCACCAAATTGGTTGTATTTTCTGACCTATAGCCTTGGGGGTGTTGGCCTAATGGCCTGGATGCAGAGCGTAGTTGTTGTGCTGCATCTGGTTTGGGCTGGATTAGGCATGTCGGCTCTGGCGCGTAGATTAGGGATGAACCGGCTTGCGCAGACAGTTTGCGGATTAGCCTTCTGCTTGTCAGGGTATCTTGTAGCCCGAGCCTGGTTCGCCAGCATCAATGCTGCCGTGGCCTGGCTTCCTTGGGTGATGTTGTTTTCTTATGATGTAGCCAATGAACGCTCTCGAAGATCTGTGCTGAAATTGGGCTTGACGGTTGGGATGCAGTTATTGGCTGGTCACGCGCAAACTGCCTGGTACACCTTACTGCTGGGGGGGATATGGGCAGCTTTTTGGGGGTGGCGAACCCATATGTCATTGCGAACCTCGAAGTGGGTGAAGCAATCTGCTCCCAAAATTGGAGATCGCGTCGTCGCAGAAAGCGCTTCTCGCGCTGGCAAATATGCACGCAGCCAAGTTTACAGAGTGGTCGAATCTGAAATAAGGTTTGGAATAGCAGTCTTATTGGGTATCGGATTAGCGGCTGTGCAATTATTCCCAACCGCCGTCTACTTAATGCAGTCCCAACGCGCCGGTGCGGTGGATATGGAGTTTGCCTTAAATTATTCCTTCTGGCCATGGCGCTTTCTCGGTTTGTTGGCACCAACTTTCTTTGGCAGTCCCGTCACTGGTGACTATTGGGGATACGGTAATTTTTGGGAAGACGCGGTCTATGTCGGGTTGTTGCCGTTTGCGATGGCGGTAAGTGTTCTTATTCGGAAATTCATCCAGAAAAGAAAAAGCAGTTCAACGTCGAACGCCCAACGCCCAGCATTGGTATTATTTCTGTTCTCCATCATTTCAATTTCTGTTCTTCTCGCGCTGGGAAAAAATACCCCTATCTACCCCTGGCTTTATGAACACGTTCCCACCTTCGATATGTTCCAGGCACCCGCACGCATCTCCATTTGGAGTGTCTTTGGTCTGGCGCTTTTGGCGGGCATCGGCACCGAGGAATGGCGCAAGCCCGAGGGGCGTGGATTGTACTGGACTCGTTTGGGCACCGCAGGGGCCTTTGCGATTTCTTTAGGGGCAGGCTTGACTTTCTTTGTGATGGGCGAAGTCAGTCCGACGTTTATCCGCGCCACCGCGCTGGCGGGAATTCTGGCCTTGGGAACTGGTGTGTTTGCTCTTACCCGCTCTGAGAATCCTTCAATTTGGTGGAAGTGGGCGGTAGTGGCTTGGGTCAGTATTGATCTCCTGATTGCCGGCTGGGGCTTGAACCCAGGCGTGGATGTGTCTTTTTACACACAATTCCAGAATGAAGAGATCGCCGAAAAAATTGGCGATGGTAGATTATTCATCTCTGCCGATGACGAAGATGCACTCAAGTATGAGCGATTTTTACAGTTCGACTCCTTTAATCTCGGAGAAGATTGGAATTATCTGCGTTCGGTAAGTTTACCTAACATAAACATGTTCGACGGAATCCCCTCCGCGAATAACTTTGATCCCTTTGTGCCAAACCGTTATGCCCGTTGGATGGAGACCTTAGAGGATATCGATGAATTCAAACGTGATCAATTATTAAATTTAATGGGCGTATCCCTTATTGAAGAACTGCGGGGCTCAGAAGTGTATTTTGAGCCCAGAGGAAATTCCACGCGCCTGAGATGGATTCCTTGCGCAATCAATGCTGAAGATGAAGAGGATGCCAGGGCACGAGTCTTTTTTGGGGAAATTAACTTCGAAAACACAGTTGTCCTCGAAGGGACAGAGCCAACCCAAAAGCCAACTTGTTCTTCATCTCAGGGGCAGGTATACCTCAAGGTTGAGAGCCCTAATCATTTGCAAATTAATGTTAAGGGTGATTCTTTCGGATGGTTGATTGTTTCAGATGTTTGGTATCCTGGGTGGCAGGTCAGCGTTGATGGAATTCCTGCACAATTGCTGCGGGCGAATTACCTCTTTCGGGCTGTCCAAATTCCCCAAGGGGAGCACACTGTCCAATTTGATTACCGCCCTCTCGAATTTTATATCGGCGCGCTACTTAGTTTTGTGATTTTGGGTGCTTATTTGATAGCTGCTCAAAAAATCCGCATATTTCGCATATTCTTAAGGTAAAATAAGAGTACTTGAAAAGATTGCTAGAATTTCGTTCCTCGGTTATTTGGAGCCGACCAATGAGGCGTTTGCGTTATTCACTACTGCTACTGATAATGATAGTGGGGGTGTTTCTCAATATTGAGCGTGTTGATATTGGATCTGAAGCCGATATTATCAATTTAAATACCTTTGTTTACTTGTTAGCATTTGTTGCTGTTTTTTCGGTGTTGCTGCTACCAGACAGAATGCGACCTTCCTCGATAATTATGATCTCATTTTGGATTGTTGTTTATCTTTTTCTGCGACTGACAATTTTTAATGAACGCGTGTTGTTGGGGGGGATTTATACCTATTTGACTGTCACAGAGCTGGCCATGATTTCTCTATTGGTGTTGGCCACCAGCAGAGTAGCCAATGACCTTTATGAAGTCGAGGATTCCGTTGCGACTGCAACCTTGGAGGATGTCAGCGACCGAGTCAAACACATGGAACAGGCTGATGAACTTATCACGAAAGAGTTTGCTCGCAGCCGGCGTTATGACACTCCGATCAGTGTCATGGTGCTTAAAGTACATCCCGAAGATGTACAGTTCAATATGCAGCGCGCTGCCGAAGAAATCCTGCAAGGGATGCTGAAGCGCTATGCCTCGAACCGCTTAGTTCGGTTGCTGGATAGAGAATTGCGTCGTTCTGATCTTGTTTTGGAACGCATGAAAGAGGACGAGATTGTCTTGGTGTTGCCCGAAACTACTCCTGAAGGGACGGACATTCTGGCAGATCGTATCAGGAGCGCCATAAAAAAGAATATGGGCATCAGTATTACAGCAGGATATGCGTCATTCCCAGATGAAGCACTGACCTTTGATGATCTACTAAAGCAGGCTCAAGCGCATGCCATTACACCTCAGATCGAGGGGGAAACTGAAGGTCATACAAAGCCCCCAGCATAAAGGGGAGGAAATCCATAAATGACAGATTGGTCAACTGAGCCTTATACCTCTCGCTATGATTCGAGCGAACGAGATAATATTTTTGCACAATATCCTTGGCTGGAGAATTTTCCACCGCGCAAACGCATTATTAATGGAATTAGTTATGTTCTTGCAAAGCGCTTTATGGATCTTTCGATTGTAATATTGTCATCTCCGGTCTGGCTTTTTGTTTTGGGCTTATGTGCTCTGCTTATCAAACTTGAGGAGAAGGGCGGGAATGTTATCTTTTATCAGGAGAGGACGGGTAAAGGCGGACGCCGTTTTCGAATGTATAAGTTCCGTACTATGGTGATGAATGCCGAGGAAATGAAAACCAAGCTTGCTCATCTGAACGAGCTGCAATGGCCAGATTTTAAGATTACAGATGATCCTCGGATAACAAAAATCGGCCGATTTTTACGAAAAACCAGTCTTGATGAACTACCCCAAATTTTGAATATTCTAATTGGAGAGATGAGTTTGGTGGGGCCACGACCCACATCGTTCAGTGTTGAGACATATGATTTATGGCATACAGAGCGGTTAAAAGTCGTCCCGGGGATTACTGGTTTGTGGCAGGTGTTAGGCAGAGGGAAAACCGAGTTTGACGAAAGATTGCGTATGGATATTGCCTATATTGAGCGGCGCAGCCTTTGGTTTGACACACACATTTTATTTCGCACAATTTTCGCAGTAATCGGGCAGCGGGGAGCGAAGGGCAGGACGGTACTTAACCGTGGACACTAAAATTTGCTATAAAGTTGTCATTCTGAGGAGCGCAGTGACGAAGAATCTTGCTCTTTGAGTGACAAATTTAGAGATTCTTCGCTCCTTTTGTCGCTCAGAATGACAT
>JADHTJ010000084.1 GCA_016785015.1 Anaerolineales bacterium | reverse complement strand
CCGAGTTCAACTTACTTGTACGGTGAAGTTCTATTAAAACAGCCAGCACCGTCTCTGAGAGCGTATGAGTATAGACTATTGTGCCAGGCGGTATAATTTTCACGAGATGTTTAGCTATTGTTTCACGGTTGGCAATCGGATTTGCAGTTTCCTCGGAAAGCTCCCTCAATTTGAACTTTATTTCTTTTATGTTATCGCCGTTCGCTAGAGCATCTTCAAGACAAAGAAGCACCCGGTTGATGCTAGATAAGGGAGGCGCATACGGTGGTAACGAACTGAGTAAGTAGCGAATATTTTCTTGTAGCACCTCTATCATGCCAAAAACATCTGTCGACTGACTATCAATCAAAACTTTTTCCAGAGCACGCAATGTTTCCCGGCCACCATGGGCTGCATGCAATTCTAATCTCTTGAATCGATCGGATAGCTGGACGACATCCATATGAAGCATTTTTTTCTCGGGCACAATATTAAATTCCTAAAACTTTGCTAGAGCTTATTTGCAGCCCATGCAGGGAGCAACTCGCTAATCCGTTTGCTAAGCTTCATATTCCACATGACATTAATACAAGCGCTTGGTGGAATTGGCCCTAGCTCGGTAACAATCGCGCTAATCAGATGAGGAGGTGTGGTGTCGAAGAGACTACCAACAACACTGACCCCCGAGTCATACTTTTTGTCGTTCAACACCTCATGATATTTGATTGGTTCGGAGCGGAACGGCAAACCTAACAAAGTGGCGGTATCAAATTTCAATGTGTCAGAAACAAAATAAAAAGGAACGCCGTATTCCTTGGCAGCCAGGGCTGAAAGGTAAGTTCCTGTCTTATTAAATACCGAGCCGTCGGCTGCAATTGCATCTACTCCAGCAAATCCGATGTCGCTGCGCGCTATTAGCTCCGCCAGGCAAGCGTCAATACTCACTTCGACCGGTATGCCGCTCTTGTGCATCTCATCGACTGTCCACAAACCCTCGTTGGCCGGACGGGCTTCGGTCACAAGCACTGTGAATGTTTTCCCTTGCTCTTTAGCTCTGCGTAGAACAGTCCACACAGATGATGTCATGCTAAACATAAATACAGTATCACCATCTTTAATAAGCTCTGCGCCGATGTTAGAAATTTTTTCGAAAGCAGTTTTTATAAGCGTATTGAAGCTTGATTGAGTTTCTGCTATATGCTCTTTTGCTTCCGCAAGGGATGTCTCACCTTCGATATCTTTTTCGAGTGACCCCATAACCATGTGCAACACATTTATGGGGGGCGCAAATGAAGGGCAGACTTTTAATATAGCTAAAACAGCAGCGTCGACTTCATTGTATAGATCTTCCAATGTCGCTACCTGACTATCAGAGACTAGCTGGGCCACTGCCGTCATAACCTCGATAGCCGTATCGGCTGCGCCGCCGATCAGATCATTTTCAATCCGGTCGACCACTAACTCAATTTCTGGATGAATTGTCATTTTTGCCTCCGTAAATTCCTTCTGAACTAATTTCCATTTCGTATAGATTTCACACGTTGCATAAATTCTCTGGTGCGATCAACATCTACTTCGTTCCAAATGTACCCTTCGCGCTTGAAAGTCGTTCCTACAATCACGCCATCAGCTATTCTCAATTGTTCTTCAACATTCGAGAGATTTACGCCAGTATTTGCAAAAACAGGTGTATCTTGGACAGATAACTTGATCTTTTTTAATAACTGGGCGTCGGTCTCTGACCCCGCTGTCAGTCCAGATACACATAGGCCGTCTGGTTTCGTATTGAACACCGTTGATCTGGCAATGCTCTCTGGAGTGCGATCCCCTATGTATACAGAAGCTTCTGGAAAGATATTGTAGAGTAGTTTGACATCCTGACCATGAATGGCATGTTGATGGCGGACAACTTCTCCGCAATTTGTATCCCACAAGCCAAAATCGCTCGCATAAACACCTGTGAAGATTTCTCTGACAAATTTCGCTCCAGTAGCAACAGCTAAATCTATAGAAGCAGTTGCATCCCAGAGAACATTTACACCAAATGGAATATCAAGTTCATGGGTGAGTTCAGTAATCACTCTAGCCATGCAGATCGTAGTGATTGGATCTACCTTGGTCAAATAGGGAAGGCTGCGTTCATTCGAGAACATCACTGCGTCAACCCCGCCACTTTGAAGTGCAAGCATATCATGTCTAGATCGCTCAACAACCCAGTCCATCCCTTTTTGAGGATGATAAGCGGGGTCTCCCGGAAGCGCCTCTAGATGAACCATAGCGATAACTGGTTTGCTCACATTAAAAACATCTCTAATCCAACTCATAAAGTCCTCCGAAATAAATTTGCAAAACCCTCAAAATTCCTATCCCCGCAGCAAGCTGACGGGGTATTACGGAATTTCGCCCCTTCGGGTCGGGTTTTTCTCAAGCGTGGAACCCCGTAGCAAGCTACTGGGTATTCGCTTCGCAATAAATTATTCTCTCGTCGTATTATGCAAGCATGACATTAATACTAAGGTCATTCAATCTTGTGACAATAGATGGATCGATTGATTTATCCGTAATCACTGTATTGACCACATCTAATGGTGCGATTGTAGTAAATGCCACTCTATTAAACTTACTGGCATCCGCAACCAATATTACCTGTTTTGCACTTTGGAGCATCGCCTTCTTGACTTGGGTATCCTCAACGTTATATTCGGTCAACCCGGTTTCGAAATCAACTCCTGCAGCAGCTATGAACAATTTATCTACATGAAATTCTTCAAATACGCGTTCTGCTAGATGGCCAACCATAGATAGTTCGCCAGGACGTAATATTCCACCCGTAAGTATCAATCGTATTCCAGGTTTTTCGCACAACAAACCCGCTATTTGAAAACACGGAGTTAGAATTGTTAAGTTCTGTTTATCCGTTATCTTACGAGCAACTTCCAAAGTACTTGTACCTACATCCAGGGTGATACTATCTCCACTGTGGATGAGTTCAGCAGCTAACATTCCAATACGTTCTTTTTCTGCTTGATTAGTGGTACTACGAGTTAAGAATGGGGGCTCATAACTTCTTCCCAGGTCGCTGATTGCTCCGCCATGAACGCGACGGAGAAGCCCTTTTCGTTCCAACAAATCCAAATCGCGACGGACTGTCATTTCTGAGACATCAAATTTGGAAACAAGATCTGTGACCAAAACAGAACCTTGAGTTTCTAAGATTTTCATTATTTTCTGATGTCTCTCTTCAGATAGCATGACAGCTCTCCAGCACACTCTATATGTTTGATTATGTTCGTATTATACACACTTTATGATTGTTCGTCAATATTTTACCATTATTGGTGTGCACGCAGATGTTGTCATATGGCCAGAGGAAGGCGGTCACGCAGTGCACAAAGGATCTCCCAATCACCACTAAGCCAAGCGGCTCGAGCCTTGGCAGTTAGAATAGCACCATTTAGGTTCCACTGAGCACCAGAACGTTTTAGCCGATGGGTCACGATTTGTTTGCACCCGCTTTCCACGGTACCACTGCCGATCATATACCCATTTTCTCGGTAGCGATCATAGTGCATCCGATGAGCGTTATTGCGGAAGTAAGTGAAAGCTTGAGAAGCTATCTCAGATTGTGAAGCCAGTTTTTCGCAGGCCGTGATGACGAAATGCGTATCGCCATACCACAAAGCTGTGAGCACATCATCTAGCCAAGGAACTGCTTTATCTTCTGTGAAGACATCACGGGCGACGTTTTCCAAGCGCTCTTCGGCATGATACCAGTCAATGATCTGGACGGCGTGGGGAAAGTTACGCTCAACCAATCCCCATATCCACTTAGCGCCATCACAGACGAACACGACTTCTGAAGCCAAGTCAACCTTTTCCTGGCAAGCAGATGCCTGGAACAATGGTTCGAACTCGTCGACTTCAGCAATATCACAAAAGTAGCGTATGCCTTTAGCGCGCAGGACTTGTTGTCCAATGGTTTTCTTTTTGCGGTGACGTTTGGTTTGATGGTTATTCGGAACTGGCTCGACAGTGTACCAGCAACCCACTTTCATCTCACGCCATTTTTCAGTGTTCTTTTCATCTTGATTGCGTTCTTCGATGCGTACTTGAGCTCCATCTATGGAGCCATACATTCGTTCAGGAAGATCTGTCTCAGTGCGCAATCGCTCTTGCAAGTAAGCAATGTCTTGGCTTTGCTTGATTAGTTTGTTTTCTCGTTCAGCCTGTAATTCACCAAATTGCTGTGTCTCTTTGCGAATCGTGTTTTCGGATACCGCCAACAACAGGAACGGTTCTAACCAACGACCACTGTATTCAAAGGCTAACTCGATCCCGGTCATTCCTAATAACGCCGCCAGCCCCGCTGTCACTTGTCCGGGTTCCAATCCCAACTTCTCGTCTAAAGGTGCTTTGCCCTTGCCACATGTACATCCAGCGTAATAACTCCGTTTATATTCAACCCAATCAAATACACTCAATACTTTTGCAGGCCGACGCCGTTGATAGTGAAGCATCCCCCCACACTCACACGGTATCTCTTGTTCTGGAACATCATCTGCTCGACTCAGTACAATGCCAAATGTCATTTGACCCAATTCCTGCAAACGCTTGCGTATCTTTTCCTCGATTTGTCGCTCCTTGATGTCTCCTTCCTCATTCAACTCTCGTCCAATTATGTCTGCTAGTTCTTCTGCTAGTGGTTTTATCTTTTCCGTGCTAAACTCCATTGTGAGCCTCCAAGTATTGGTTTCTTTCTTCCCTAGAATCTTACTTGGTGGCTCTTTTCCTGACATCTTTTGCGTGCACACCCATTATTGGGGCGTATTTCAGTTTGGGGCGAGATTTCATCAAAGCGCCGAATTCTGCAAAAAATCTCTAAACTGTGGCGGTTTATGACTGAAAAAGTACCCCTAATACCGATTCCATATCACATGTGGCTACATTTTTCCACAGTTTCCCCCCGACCAATGATGAACCCTGTCAAGGGGGAATTTTGTTTCACAGATAAGAAAGGTAAACAGCAACACAAACCCAACCCAAGCGCCAATATTCAAATTTGACGTGGGTAAAGAAGGGTACAAGAATGTCAATCTAACTTTGCGAGTCAATCACTAGCAAATCTGCGTTTGTTTTTCATCCAGATTACAAAACTGGAGGGTAATGTCAAAAAGTAAGTGATGATAAGATAATCATCATGATACAAAAAACGATCACATACAAGTGCCGAAGTTGTGGTAGCACAAACATAGTCAAGAATGGCACCAATCGTCTTGGACAAAAACAATATCACTGCAAAGATTGCGGTGTCTATCGGGTGCTTGAGTCCAAGCGAGAGGCGAAAAAAAGCACAAAGCCATCATCTTAGCAGCCTATCACGAACGGGTGAGTATGCGAGGATTGGAGCGCATTTTCAAAGTATCTCGTCAGCAAATCGCTATCTGGATACGTGAACACGTAAAGAGCTTGCCACCATTGAGAACGACATTGCTTCCTGCCCAGCCCAACGAAGAGCTAGAATTGGACGAAGCCTGGAGTTTTGTGTTCAAGAAGACCAATAAACGTTGGCTGTGGACTGTCATGTGCCGTCGGACTCGCCAAATCATTGCCTTTGCGATTGGTGACCGAAGTGAGAAAACGTGTCGTCGGATGTGGAAACGCATCCCAATTGCATATCGAGACAGCATAGCTTACACCGATTTCTGGAAGGCGTACCTTGATGTCATTCCCAACCACCAGCATATTGCACTTGGCAAAGACAGTGGCCAGACAAATCATATGGAGCGCTGGTACAACACGCTGCGGCAGAGACAAGCCCGATATGTGCGTAAAACGCTTTCGTTTTCAAAGAGCGAAGCTTTCCATCACATGGTCACCAAGTGGTTCATCACCGATCATAATATGGCCATGAAACAATCTTTATCACTTACTTCGTAACCACTACCATCATTATTAGCCATCTGAAAAAAATCGACGATGCGATTGGAATTGCGACCATTTAAGTTACAATGAAGATAGTCTGAATTAACAAATCTTGAGCAAATTTCTTAGGTATGGTTTTCCACCTTGTAGTTGATCCAGTTGAATGTGGAATTTCCTAAACGTGTGGCAGAACTGGAAGCATCTGAAATTGAAGGGGGGTTGCCCGGATGTGGGCGTCCGATCTGAACGAGTTCTTCAATCAGCGTGTGGAGATAACCGCGATGAGAGAATCAACTAGAAACACGGGAATTGAGATTGTAGGAGAGGCTCCCTGGGGGACGCACTTCTGCCTCTTTTACCAAACGAAAGCAATACCCTCGCCATTTAAGGCGATGAAATTAGAACATTAACAGGATGAATACAGCCTAGCGAGGCGACATGACCAAAAATCTGGTTCAATAAAAATGGTTCCGGTTTTTCGGGAAGCATTTTTATTGTCTCTTCGAAGTATTTTGCGGCTCGGAAGTATGCCTTCAAGTCAAGAACGCCACTGTCGGGATTGGTTTGCCGGAATTCTCGTAAAAGCACCTGTGAAACATTGACCATGAAAAGCGACAAGTGGAGGGCATTGGTAAGTGGAACTTCTCTAATGTTCATGAAATCTTCCAGACCCCAATACTGTTTGGCGTCTCGGAAATTGAACTCGATTTGGAATCTCAAACTGTAATAGTCGATGATTTTCTTCCAGGAGAGTTCCAGGTCACTGGAGAACAGGTTGATATTGGCAAAGGCACCGGTTTTGAGATTGGTTTTAGTGATGATGACCACATTGAGAGGTTGAGCAAATTCCCGGTGCAGCATTTCGGCTTGATAAATGCGAGTTTCGATGTCACCATCTGTGCTTTTCTCGACTAAATACTGGTCAGGGATATTGCGATAGTCGATTTTCTGGCCATACTTTTTGCGTGGCCCGATTTTCTTCTGGGGACCATCGTAACGGAAGAACAACGCCGAATCGCAGCGCAGTTTCGAAATCAAGTGCAGGCCACACTGAAGAACCATCTGCAAAGCATTGTTGTTGCCAAAGTGTCCGTCCAGGGCAAGATGACGGATGGTTACAATCCCCTGAAGCATCTCAAGTTGCTTTTGCACCATGTTTTGGATGCGCTTCAGTTCCGGTGTGAAGTCAACCAGTGTTTTGTCACGGTTCTTGCTGCCTTTGGGACGCCCCGGTTTCTTCTTTGGTGCATTGGGGTCTTTCTTGGCCTTCGCTTTCTTTTTCGTTTTGGCAGCTTCTTTCTCAGCTTCTGAACGGACTACCTGTTCGACGCTGAGTGGATAAGAACGCCGCTCGTTGACATTCACCACTGCTAAGGTGAAGATGGCGATGCCTTTGACAACTTTGTTCAGAAGACCTGAGAAAAAGTAGTCCAGTCCATGGGTTTCCTTTCCTGCTTTGGTGGCAACACACTCATCACCTATCAGAAAATATTCTCCGTCAGCGTTGTTCAAATGCGCTTCAAAGAATAACTTGAAGACCAGTGACCAGGGTATGATGGCATTGAAAAACCGTTGGATTGTACGGTAGCTGCCACCTTTCCCAGTCCACCGGGATATTCCCAACATCGTCACCCGTCCTGTCATGGCGATCATGGCTATTGCTATCCGACTCAATCGTTTAACATTTGTCGCCGATAGGGCTGGCTGTATACATTGTAAAAGTGCTAAAATGTCCATCATAGGCTTCTTGTGGTTGTTGCGTTTATGGTGAACACAACTTTACTACAGGAAGCCTTTTTGATCCGTCATTTTGGCGAAGGTATTAGAAAGAGGACCTGATTGAACTTCTGGTGCCCTTTTTCAAAGCGGGCCTGGAGAATAATGAGTTCTGCATGTGGGTTACATCGGAGCCTTTGGATGTCGAGGATGCAAAGGCAGCCTTGGAGAGGAAAGTCAAGGATCTGGATGAGTATATCGAAAAGGGGCAGATAGAGATCCTGGACTGCAGCCAGTGGTACACCAAGTCGGGGATGTTCGAATCGGATAGGGTGCTCCAGGGCTGGGTAGAAAAAGAGGGGCAAGCCCTGCAGAGAGGCTTTGATGGGATACGCCTCACCGGAAACACTTTATGGGTCGAAGGAGAAGACTGGGAAGCATTCACTGCTTACGAAGCTGCTGTGGACAATGTTATCGGGCAGTATCGAATGCTAGCCGTTTGCACCTATTCTCTCAGTAAATGTGGAGCAGGTGAAGTCATAGATGTAATCTCCAACCATCGATTTTCGCTAATCAGGCGAGAAGGTAGGTGGGAGATGATTGAAAGTGCTGAACGCAAGCGTATGGAGGACATGTGGCGGTCTGAATACGAGTTCTCTGAAAACATGATCAATGCAGCGACTGATACTATTTTTGTATTTGATCTCAGCACAGGACAACCTATTCGGTGGAATAAAGCCTTCACTGAGATCAGCGGATTTTCTAACGAAGAAATCGCATCCAAGAAAGCCCCTGATGAGTGGTATAGCGAAGAAGACCTGGAAAAAACAAAAACGGAAAATGGGAAGTTGCTCAGAGGGGAAAAATCAATCATAGAAATGTCGTTGATCACAAAGTGTGGACAACGAATCCCCACCGAATATACTGCTTCGATGATAAAAGATGCTGAGGGTAATCCTCGATATATCATTGCCGTGGGTCGTGACATCTCCGAGCGCAAACAGGTGGAAAAGGCACTGCAGGAGAGCGAGGAAAAATACCGAAACCTGTTTGAGTATGCCAATGATATGATCTTCATTATAGAACCGCAAACCTACCGCTATTTGCATGTCAATGAGAGCGCGGTAAGGCACTTAGGTTATAGCCGGGAGGAACTGCTCCAATTGAGTCTTGGCGACATCAATATGCCAATGGCTGCTGAACAGGGGGAGGTATTGCTTCGGAAAATGCAGGAAACCGGCAATGTTACCGTTGAGCATATTTACAGGCGCAAGGATGATACGGAACTACCGGTCGAGATCAGCACTCGAGCTATTCAGTACGGCGACCAGCATGTGTGGCAAAGCATTGTGCGAGACATCACTGAGCGGGTACAGGCAGAGCAGGTGCTGTGGGAGAGTGAGGAGAAATACCATACGCTATTCGACAACGAACCCGATGCGATAATCCTGGTTGATGAGGATACGGGAGAGCTGGTCGATGCTAACCCGATAGCCGAAGAATTGTATGGTTATGCCAGGGAAGAACTGCTGCAGATGAAAGCCTGGGATCTTTCTGCTGAACCAGAAGAGATCTGCAAGGTGATAAAAATTATTGATCAAAAAGGTCCAGTCCATGTGCCCATACGGAAGCATAAGAAAAAGGACGGGACAGTATTTACCGTAGAAATAAGCGCTGGTCACTGCAGGATTGGAGAGCGAAATATCAATATCTCCATGATCAGAGACATCACTGAGCGGGTACAGGCAGAGCAGGTGCTGTGGGAAACCACGCATCTCCTGGAAACGGTTCTTGAGCATACCCACGTGCTGGTGGCCTATATGGATCCGCAATTCAACTTTATCATGGTCAACCAGGCCTATGCTGAAGGGGATAAACGGCCCCCATCTTTCTTCCCTGGCAAAAACCACTTTGATTTGTATCCCAACGAGGAGAATGAGGCGATTTTTCAGCGCGTGGTAGAAACAGGTGAACCCTACTTTGCCTACGCCAAACCGTTTGAGTACGCGGAACACCCGAAGCGCGGCGTGAGCTACTGGGATTGGAGTTTGGTACCGATCAAAGCGCCGGGAGGGACTGTAGGAGCGGTGCTCCTGACAGTGGCCAATGTCACCGAGCGGGTGCGGGCTGAGCAAGAAATTCAAAACCTGGCAAAGTTCCCATCCGAAAATCCCAACCCGGTTATGCGTATCAGCCAAGAAGGAACGCTGATTTACGCGAATCCAGCCTGCTTGAGCCAGTTCCCTGGCTGGGATCTGCAAGTATGGCAGACGGCCCCGGCCATATTACTGGAGGTCGTCACCCAGGTCATGCAAAACGGAACTGCAAAACAGTTCGATCTCGAGTACGGCGAGCGCTTGTATTCCTTTTCCATTGCGCCGATAGTTGAGGTTGGCTATGCCAATCTGTACGCTCGCGACATTACCGAATCCCCGCAGATAAAGGCCTTACGCACTGCCGAAGCCAACTACCGTGCTATTTTTGAGCACGCGCCGGTCGGCATTTATCAATCCACACCAGAGGGGCGTTATCTCAGTGTCAATCCGACGATGACACGAATGTTTGGGTTCAAATCAACAAAAGAAATGCTGGCTAATATCACCGATATTGCCAGCCAAATCTATGTTGACCCGATCCAACAAAAGGAATTCCAACGCCAGATAGATGAACACGGGTACGTCCTGGATTTTGTCTGCCAACAATACCGCAAGGATGGCAGCCGCCTGTGGATATCGAACAATGCCCGGGTCGTGACGGACGAGGATGGAAAAATCTTGCATTATGATGGTTTCCTCACGGACATCACCCAGCAAGTAGAAGCTCACACAGCGCTACGCCGGCATACCGAGCATCTGGATGCCATGCGAGAGATAGGCATGGAACTCATGACCCAGTTGGAACTGGAGAAAGTGCTTCACTCCATTGTGGTCCACTCTGTGGAACTACTTGCCGGCAACGGGGGCGGTCTTTACCTTCACAACTCGGAACGGGACGTGCTGGAGTGGTCGGTGGCCGTCCACCCCGATTCGGCGCCGATTGGAACCACCTTACGGCGCGGTGAAGGGCTATCTGGAAAGGTATTGGAAAAGGATGTACCGCTGATTGTGGAAGATTACAAACATTGGGAAGGTCGTGCGGCATTTTTTGAAGACTATCCACGCACGGCAATTGTCGCTGTTCCTGTGCGCTGGGGGGAGAAATTCCTGGGGGTATTGAACGTGCTATCGGATACTCCTGGAGCTTTCTTTGTGGATGACGCCGAACTGCTCAGTCTGTTCGCAAACCAGGCTGCCGTTGCGATCAATAATGCACGCTTGTTCGCTGCTGAACAGCAACAACGGGCTGAAGTGGAACGCACCAACAAACTCATCTCCGTCCTGGCGCAGGTAGCCACCCGTGTACAATCAGCACCTGACCCAGCAACTGCGATGGAAACCCTGGGTACCGAACTAACAAAACTGGAGCTGGACTGCACTGTTGCCGCGTTCGATCCGGATGACTCGGCGTTGGTGGTCAAGTATGCCTCTATTGGATCGAAAGCGCTATCAGCGATTGAAAAGATTACTAATCGGCCCATCTTAGGCTTCCGGCTGGCACGGATGACAATAGCGCCCTATATTGAGCTTGTCGAGCATCATCGCGCCATTGTCGCTTCAGGCTCAGAGGCGGTGTCGTTCGTCACGGATGTATTGCCGGGCTTCACGCGGCCAGTAATCAAACGCATCCTGAAGTTGGCTGGGGTTCAGCCTGATACCGTGGCCATCTTTCTTCCGTTGATCATTGAAGATCGCATGTTGGGCGCTTTTTGTTTATGGGGACAGGATTTGCAAGAGGCTGACCTGCCTGTGTTCGCGACCTTTGCCAGCCAGATGAGTATTACTCTAGAGAATGCCAGATTGTTCGAACAAGTACACCTTGGGCGGGAGAGGCTGCAAACCCTTTCTCATAGACTCGTGGAGGCACAAGAGAGTGAGCGCCGTGGTATTGCCATAGAATTACATGACGAAGTTGGTCAGAACCTGACCGCATTAAAATTACACCTGGAATATACTCTCAATATTCCTGCTGATACGGAAACCACAAATGCCCAGTTGCGAGAGGCTGGGGAAATGGTTGATGATATCAGCAGGAAAGTACAAGTTTTATCCCTGAATTTGCGTCCATCCATGTTGGACGACTTAGGTATACTGCCCACGCTACGCTGGCATATTGATCGTTTCGAATCCCAAACCAGGATTAAAGTTGATTTCGAGCAGCGAGGTATTGATAGAAGATTTTCCATGCCTACAGAGTTGACGGTGTACCGGGTTGTTCAGGAAGCCCTTACCAATGTAGCCCGGTATGCGGATGTTGACCAGGTCATTGTGCGAGTATGGATCGATCTGGATATTATCTACATCCAGGTCGAAGACCATGGCGCAGGTTTCGATACAGCAGATGTATTCTCCAGTCAAGATTCGGTCGGTTTGTTAGGCATGAACGAGCGCTTGGTCTTGTTGGGAGGTAGACTGAATATTGATTCTTCTCCTGGGGAGGGAACCACAGTGATGGCAGTGTTACCTTTGGAGGGGATCGTAGATCGGAGAATACATGAGCGTTAGAATCCTATTAGTGGACGATCACCCCCTTGTCAGAGAGGGGGTGCGTCGGATCTTAGAAAACCAGCCAAAATTCCAGATCATCCATGAAACCGGGAATGGGCTGGAGGTAATCCCTTTGGTAAAACGCCATAAACCCGATGTGGTGATATTAGACCTTTCATTACCTGGTCAGGGAGGCATCGAAATTGCGGTGCAAATCCGGGAGCTTAATCTTGGAGTGCGAGTGATCATATTGTCGAGATATTCGAACGTGAGCTATGTTGCCACAGCACTCGATTCCGGCGCGGTAGGTTATATCACCAAGCAATCCGCTTCACAAGAGTTGGTCCAGGCTGTTTCAGCGGCCATTGACGGGGTGCGGTTTCTCAGCCCTTCAATATCTAGGGAAGTTCTGAACGATTACCAGGAATCAGATCACGGGAGATTACGCTCCCCTTACAATATTCTCACCCCGCGAGAGAAACAGGTTTTACATATGGTTACCGAAGGGCTGCCCAACCAACAAATCGCGACAAGATTGGGAATCAGTATTCGCACCATAGAAGCGCATAGGGCGAATTTACTCCGCAAATTGGGTGTGCAGTCAACTGCAGAATTGGTGCGCTTTGCTATCGAGTGGGGGATTTTACCTCCCGAATAAACGAGTTGCCAGGAAGGGGGGTCAACCCAAGGTACAGGGTTATCTTAGGTATTTCTACGTATTGTAATCTGATTGTAAATTTGTTATAGATATGATAGGTTCGATTGGCTCTTCCACCTATCTGTAATTGCTATAGATAGCAGGGGGGATAGTCATTGTCGCTTCAATACATCCAAAACATATCCCTCACTGGAGAAACCGCATGCGTTTAGCTATTACATATTTTGATTCTTCGAATCCGATCCGCTTGCTTCTTGTAGATAACAATATTAAATTTCACGAATTGATCAATAGTTTTTTCAAGCGCCACGATCAATTCGTCGTCATTGGGAATGCGCAAAGTGGAAACGAGGGTCTCAGGCTGGCTGGCCAACTCAAACCAGATGTTATCCTGTTGGATGTACACATGGAAGACACCAACGGGATCGAGGTAATCCCTCGCTTCCTCAGGGTATTGCCTGAAGCACGCATCATTATGCTGACGATGTATGATCTCGATATCTACCGGCAAGCAGCTGATGCCGCAGGGGCTAAAGGTTACGTCATCAAAAAAGATTTATTCAAGACACTCATCCCAACCATTCAGCAAGTATTGAACTCGTCCGTAGAAAACTCTGCCTGGGAGTATACAGGATTGAGGTGACAACTTATGGATACTTCACTCGAAAATAATCGATTCATCCCTTTTGTCGGTTTTCGCCTGAACAACCAGCATTACACCCTGCCATTGGAAGATGTGGAGCGCGCATTGCGTATTGTGGCTATCACGCCGCTTCCGGAGGCACCACCGTGGGTTCTGGGGGTGATCGATTTGCATGGACAGGCTATCCCGGTCATCGATCTCCGGCAGCGGTTTGGTCTCCCCCGCCGGGAAATCCAGCTTGATGACCGCCTGCTCGTCGTCCAGATGCCTCAGGGAACATACGCGCTGCTGGTCGATGAGGTGACCCAAGTGATGGAGATAGAACTGGGGCAGGTGGAGTATTTTCCAGGTTTGGAGGAGAGACATCACAGCGCGGTTTCAGCAGTGATCCGACAGAATGGGAGCCTGGCTTTGGTGGTTGACCTTGCTCATCTGGAAGATTGGGATGGGAAAACGGACCACCCTTATCCGGAGATCATCGATCAGGGGGCTGGGCAACCTGGCTCAACAAGAGACGACCTTACCAGGATCAATGGGATCGGTCGGGTTTATGCCCGGAAGCTACAGTCTGGAGGAATAAGCACATTTGCAGTGTTGGCAGCGAAAACGCAAGATGAGATCGTCGGGATGCTGCGCCTGCCGCAGTGGCGGGTACCCGATGTTCAGAGCTGGATTGAGCAGGCCAATCAACTCAAATAAAAAAGTGTAATATGACCGATATCTTACTTCCACAAAACTTATCCCAGCATGATTATATGCGTTTTCGGGACCTGGTAATCGAGCGTACCGGGTTGGAAATCGGTCTGCGGCGGCGTGTGACCCTCGTTAATGGCGTGTTGGAGGGAGCTGTTCACACCCGTTGTGAAAACCTGGAACAGTATTTTACCTTACTGAAATCGACTCAAACTGAGGATTCCCTCTGGGACGACCTGATATGTAAATTGACCGTTGGAGAAACTTATTTCTTCCGCAACCCTTCCCATATCGAAGCCCTGCGCGCCCATATTTTACCGGATTTGATCTCCCGCCACCGCAAAGACAAGCGCTTGCGGATTTGGAGTGCTGGATGTTCTACCGGTGAGGAACCCTACACACTGGCCATAATGCTCCGCAGAATGGTATCTGATATTGATGATTGGAACGTTCTCATCCTGGCTACTGATATAAATAGAGAGAGCCTGAAAAAAGCGCAGGCCGGTCATTATCGAAAATGGTCTTTTCGACAGAGCCATCTAGCCATTAAAAATATATTTTTCAAACCAAGTGGGGATACCTTTGAGATCCTACCCAGTGTACGGGAGATGGTCACCTTTGCGTATTTGAACCTGGCAGAGGGTTCTTACCCCTCCCTGGTTACCAATACCAATGCTATGGATTTGATCTTGTGCCGCAATGTGATCATCTATCTGCCAAAATCCGTAACAGCGGCAATAACCAGCCGTTTTTATCAAAGCCTCTCTTCTGGAGGCTGGCTGGTAGTGGGGGCCAGTGAAACAAATCACAAATACTACCAGCAGTTTGTCACGCGCAATATTGGGGCAGCCACGTTTTACCAGAAAGATTCTGCCATCCCAACAACGCTGCCTGGGGATGACCTGAAGAATGCGGCTGCTCTCCCTAAAAAATCCAAGAAACCTGCGCCGCTTCCACCGACACCCATCATGCCGAGTGTACTTCTGCCACCGGTTACGCCTGTTGTCCCCCCATCCCGGTCCCCTGCCCCAGAGGAGCCTCCCCAAACCAGCCCCCATCAGGCTCCCACGCCTGCTGAGATTTATCAGGCCGGGTTGGATCTATATGCCCAGGGCCAATTTGAAGAAGCGACCGGGCAGTATATGGCTGCCATAGAAACTGATCCCAACATGGTGATGGCTTATCACCAGATGGCCCGTATTCGTGCCAACCAGGGGCGTTTAGAAGAGGCCCAGTCTTGGTGTCAACTGGCTCTTGATCGCGCTCCGGAACTGCTCGAAGCCCACTATACCCTGGCGCTCATATTCATCGAGGAGAATATACCCGATCAGGCCATTAGGCAATTCAAGAAGGTGCTCTACCTGGATCCGAATTACATTCTGGCCCATTTCGGTTTGGGCAACCTGTATCAGAAAAACGACCAGCCAGAGAAAGCCTCCCGGCATTTCGCCTGGGCGATTCGTTTAGCTGGCAGGATGACACCTGAGCAGGTGGTGCCTGGTTCTGACGTTCTTACCGCCGACCAATTGATCAATATGATCAACACGACCAGGCGGTTTAACAGCGGCTGATCTTTTTAGCGGCAAGTTCAGATTGTAAGTTCCTGACTTTGCCAAGGAGTGATCTATGGACCCATCAGATGAAAACATATCCCTAACCCGTATCTTAGAAAGACGGGCGCGGACCCTGGCGCGTTTGCCTAGCGAGGAAATCACATCAGCCGAATCTCTCCAGCTCCTGACCTTCCCGCTGGGGGATGAACGCTATGGGGTGTATATCGACCTGGTGCAGGATGTGCGCCCTCTAAGCCAGCAAAACTGGTCCCTGGTCCCTTGCACGCCCAATTTTATCGTGGGGGCCATCAACATCCGGGGACGCATATACTCCCTGATGGATGTGGCCCACTTCACTGGTCTGCCCTCCAGGTCGTTCACTGAAACCACCCACGTGCTCCTGCTTCGCAGCAGGGATCATGACATGGAGGATGCCATGGAACTCAGCATTCTGGCTGACGACATCCCCCAGGTTGTCAACATCCCCTTCTCGGCAGTGGAATCAGCCTCCGTGACCCTATCCACCAGGATGCAGGAATATGTCCGGGGCGTGACCAAAGATATGCTCATCATACTGGATTTAGCGCGTTTGCTTTCGGATCCAGGCATCATTGTCCATCAGGAAGTCTGACTATACCCCTAGATCATGCATAGAAAAAGATAAAAAAACCAATAAGAGATGTGATAAAAAGGAGACGAAGATGAATACGAAGAGGAAGACGAAGAAGAAGAGGAAGCTAAGTATAATTGTCAAATTATTATTGGGGTTTGCCTTTGTTCTACTAATAACCTCTGCGGTGAATATATACAGTCTATTCCAATTGGATGTTTTGGCCGGTCTAACAACCAAGATATACAACCACCCGTTGCAAGTGACTCGGGCTGTGCTCCATGCTGATGGAGATATCGTCAGGATGCATCGTGGCATGAAGGATGTAGTTCTGGCGACTGATAATGCAGGCATTGAAGCAGCCCGTGCTGTGGTTGACGAGGAGGAAATGGAGGTTTACGAGCAGCTTGCCATCGTCGAAGAGTGGATTCTTGGCGCGGAGGGGCAAGCGTTGATAGCGGATGCTCTTCAGGCCTTCAGAGATTGGAAGGTAATTCGAGACGAGGTGATTAATTTAACGAAGGCTGGAGAGACAGCCCAGGCCGCTGCCATTACTAAAGGTAAGGGCGCAGATCACGTCGAATTGCTGTCTAGTTCGATGCTAGCGATGAGGGAGTACGCCGCTACAAAGGCAACTGAGATGTATAACACTGCTCAAGCCACACGAACCAGGGTTATCACCACTGCCGTAATTTCACTCGTTTCGGCGTTGCTGGTCAGTGGATTGTTCGGCTATTTCCTGTCGCGAAATATTTCTGGAAACATCAACAAAGTTGCCGACACAGCCCGAATCGTGGCTTCTGGTGATCTGACGGCGCGTGCCGAAGTTCAAAGCGGTGACGAAATCGAGGCGTTGGCTCAGGCTTTCAACCAAATGAGTACCGACCTGGGTGAGATAATCCGCCAGACCCAGGCCGCTGTGGGGAATATCACCTCCGCCTCGACGCAGATCGCCAGTACCGTTACCGAGCAAGCTTCCACCGCTACACAACAGGCCAGTTCGGTCACCGAGACGACCAGCACAGTGGAGGAGGTCCGCCAAACCGCCGAGCAGACCTCTGAGCGGGCTCACCAGGTGGCCGAATCTGCCCAAGAAGCGATAAACGTTGCCGACCAGGGCACGATTGCTGTAGAGGACACAGTGGCGGTGATGAACAGCATCCGCGAACAAGTCAATACCATTGCCGAAACCATCCTGAGTTTGAGCGAACAGACCCAGCAGATTGGCGAGATAATAGCTACGGTCAACGATATTGCCGACCAGTCTAACTTGCTGGCCTTGAACGCTGCCATCGAAGCCGCCCGCGCCGGTGAGGCTGGAAAGGGCTTTGCCGTTGTAGCTGGCGAGGTGCGCAGCCTGGCTGAACAATCGGTGCAGGCCACTGCCCAGGTGCGGGATATCCTGGGAGAGATCCAGAAAGCTGCTAATACAGCCGTGATGGTTACCGAAGAAGGCGCCAAGCGCACCGAGGCTGGCGAACAACAGGCGCGTTCCACGACTGAAGCATTTGGCTCCATCAGCGAACATGTCAGCCGGGTATCCCAATCTGCGCAACAGATTGCTGCCAGCACCAGCCAGCAGTTGGTTGGTATGGACCAGGTCGTCGAGGCCATGAACAGCATCAATCAGGCCACAGTCCAAACCGAGGCTTCCACTCGTCAGGTGGATAGCGCTGCCCAGAATCTGAACGCCCTGGGCGAAGAGCTGACGGGTCTGGTCGAACGGTTCCAACTGGAATGAATGCAACCACCAATAACTATGGAGCGTGAGATGGACCGTCATGAGGAGTTCAAACGTACCTTACTGGCCACCTTTAAGGGAGAGCTGGACGATCACCTGGGGACGCTCAATCGAGAGTTATTGGCCCTCGAGCGAAATCCTCCCCAGGATGAGCAGGAAGCCATCCTAGAGGAGGTTTTCCGCGCCGCCCACAGCATCAAAGGGGCAGCTCGGGCGGTGGATTTGGGCAATATCAGTATGCTCGCTCACCGCTTGGAGGATGTTTTCAGTGCTCTGCGTCGTGGGGATTTGTCGCCTTCATCATCATTATTCGATGCTTTATTCCCCTTTGTGGATGCGCTGCGAGAGAATATGGCTGCCCACTTGAGGGGTGAACCAATCCCCATGGAAAATCACCAACAAATGCTGGATACCCTGGAAGCTGTTATGCAAGGTAAAGAAGAGATAGATAGCGTGCAGCAGGATACCCCCAAACCTCAGGCACCTACAGAAACGGTAAGTCAGGAAAATGAGACGCGTCCCGTGGTCCAGGAAGAACAGCCTGGTTATGCTCCTAAGCTGACCGGGGAGACCATCCGGGTGGCTACAACAAAACTGGACATCCTGATGGATGGCATTGGGGAATTGCTGGTATCGCGTATGCGCACCGAACAGCGCCTGGCTGAAATTCGTGCTCTTCAGGCAAACCTGACCCAATGGCAGAAGAACTGGCGCCAGGTACGTAGTCACTACAACCGCATCAAAGGGAGATCTGCCACCGATACGGCAGCAACTCCCTGGGGACATCAGGACATTACCCCGGTGCTTGAATTTCTGGCCAACAACGAAGAACAGCTCGCTGATCTCGACAAAGACATTAATCGTCTGGGGTACCGTTTCGCCAGCGACTATGGTCATCTATCTTTGCTCACCGATGATCTGCAAGAGGGGGTGCGCCGGGTGCGCATGTTGCCTATTGCCAGCCTCTTTGACCTTTTCCCCCGCATGGTGCGTGACCTGACCCGCCAACGGCGCAAAAAAATCGTTCTTCATCTAGAAGGGGCCGACACCGAGGTTGACCGCCAGGTTCTTGAAGCCATCAAGGACCCGCTCACACACCTGCTGCGCAATGCCGTTGACCACGGGATTGAGAATCCGGATGTACGTGAAGCGGCTGGTAAACCTCGCCAGGGTAACATAACCTTGCGTGCTGCCCAAAAAGGTAACACCATTGTGATTGAAATCCGTGACGATGGGGCCGGGATTGATGTAGAAGCCGTCCGGCGTGCGGCTGTAGGCCGCGGGCTCATGTCAGAAGCAGAGGCTGCCAACTTGAGTGAACGTGAAACCATTGATCTTATCTTCCGCTCTGGTCTCTCCACCCATCATCAAGTTACTGACATCTCCGGCCGGGGCGTAGGTATGGATGTAGTGCGGCAGAACCTGGAACTTTTGCAAGGCGTGGTTACAGTGGACACATCTACCGGACAAGGCACCACTTTTACGTTGACTCTACCGCTAACCATGGCTACCAACCATGTGCTCCTCGTAGAAGTGGCTGATCAGATTGTTGCAGTGCCTACCACTACTGTGGAACGAATGATGCTGGTCTCCCCAGCCTCGCTTGGCAGTATCGAAGGCAAGCCAGCCATCCGCACTCAAGACCAACCGCTGCCTCTGCTCAGTCTGGCGCGGGTATTAGAGTTGCATGGGGAAGAAAAGCCACTGGCACCCAATCAGAAGATTCCCGTGATTGTGGTTGGGGTGGTGGAAAAGAGGGTAGCATTCCGGGTAGATGCTTTCCAGGGAACCCAGGAAGTGGTCATCAAAAACCTGGGCAGCCAATTGAAGCGGGTGCGCAACGTTGCCGGTGCCACGATCTTGGGCAGCGGGCAGGTAGTGATGATCCTTAACATAGCCGATCTGATCCAATCTGCTCAGCTTGCGCCAGGGACCAAGACATTGGTTCCGGTCGAGGTGAGCGAGATCAGCCGCCGCCGGGTGCTGGTCGTAGACGATTCGATCACCACCCGTACTCTGGAAAAGAACATTCTGGAGAACGCCGGTTACGACGTACTGGTCGCTGCCGACGGGGTGGAAGCCTGGGGGTTGGTGCAGGGTGAACGCTTTGATGCTATCGTGGCCGATATCGACATGCCGCGTATGGATGGCTTCAAACTGACGGAGAAAGTTAAAGCAGACGATCTCTATGCAGAGTTGCCTTTGGTATTGGTCACTTCCCTGGAATCACCGGAAGACCGCATCCGAGGAATGGAAGCTGGCGCGGATGCCTACATTACCAAAGGTGCTTTCGACCAGAAAAACTTACTGGAGACAAT
>JADHTJ010000007.1 GCA_016785015.1 Anaerolineales bacterium | reverse complement strand
ACTTAGCCTTGAAGCTATCCGCATTACAGAACGCAGAAACACGATCACAGATGTCAGTCGGGCTGAAGTTCAGGGAAGTTTATTATCTGTCGTCACGCATAAAACTGCGCTCAACGGGTATATTCACGGAAAAACCTGCAAAGTTGTTGACGTCGACATCAACATCGATGCCCAGTTGATTGCATCTGCATCCGAGGATGGCACTGTGCGGCTAATTGATGGGGAAACCCTTGCCTTACGCTACTTGATCCAAAAAGAGGATGACGAACTGAGAGCTGCGGCGATAAGCTCCGATGGAAATCAACTGGCCACAGGGGGAAGTTCCGGAATAGTTACCTTGTGGGATACCGAGACTGGTCGCCTTATTGGAGAAATGCCAGAGGGGCATGAGGACGCAATTTTTAGGATTCTGTTTAGCCCCGACGGAAAATCGCTCGTTTCCGCTGGTTACGATGGGCAGGTCGTTGAATACAATGCAGCAACCCTAGAAGTCAACCAAGTAGTTTATAACAACGAATCGGTTGCTGGCCTTGCATACGACACTACAGGATCCACGTTGGCTGTTGGCACAGTAGATGGCTACATAGATATTATCAACATAAAGAATGGGGATCTCATCCAAACGATCGATTCTGGGTTTTCTGAAGGCACCACAGCGGTTGCATATAACACCGATGGAACTCTCCTGGCCTCTGGCGGTGTGGGCGGAATTGTTGATCTTTGGGATGTTGAAACTGGAGATTTGCTGGAACAATTTATTTATCCGGGGGTAATTGTCATTAACAGCCTGATCTTCGACCCCCTCGGTGAATTTTTAGCTGTGGGTTCAGACAACCGCAATGTCTTTCTGGTTGGTTTGCAAAACGACGGAAGCGGGTTCAGTGAAGATGTACATTTCCTCAGTGCCCATGTTGGCGAAATCTTCGATATTGCTATCAGTAAGGATGGCAGCTTTTTATTGTCAGGGGGTATCGATCAAACTGCCATTTTGTGGGACGTTATCGATGGGTTAGAAGGCAAAGGGAGTGATATTCAAACCATCTATTCCTATCATGAGGCTGACGTAAACAAAGTCGCTTTTAGTCCCGATGGAACATTGTTGGCGTCTGCAAGTGATGATTCGCAAATCTATGTTCAGGACTTGACGGGTGACGAAAATGACAGTCAAGTTTTGGGCGGTCATAAAGGGAGAGTTTTAGATGTGGTGTTTGACCCCAGCGGCAAACTGCTTGCCTCGAGCGATTCCGATGGTGTGATTATCCTATGGGACGTTGCAACAGGCCAAATGATCGGCGAAACGCTGGAGCACGGCAGCAATGTTCCTTGGTTGCCTCTGGCCTTCAGCCCGGATGGCAAGCTGCTGGCCTCGGGCAGCCTCGATGGTACGATTATTTTTTGGGATATAGAAACAGGCCAGCAAATGGGTGAAACCTTGACTGCGCACTCGGATATTGTTTTTTCATTGGCCTTCAGCCCTGATGGAAAAACATTGGCGTCCGGCAGCTCAGACTTCAATATCATCCTCTGGGATGTGGTAACCCGAAAAAAGATTCGCACTCTCCTACACAATGCTCAAGTGCAATCCTTGATTTTCACTTCAGATGGTGGGCGCCTGCTTTCAGGGGGTTTTGATGCCATGGTCAGAATATGGGATGTTGATACTGGGGATCAAATAAATCAGCTCTCCGGCCATCTCGGGGATGTTACCGATCTGGCCTTCAACTCAGACGAGACCCTATTGGCCTCTGGGAGTACGGATGGAAATGTGATTTTGTGGGATATGAAAAGCCTCGAGCGAATTGGCTTTCTTTCTGGCTCACCTGCCTCACTGATAGGGGTCGCCTTTAGCCCCACCGAGCCACTTATCGCTGCAGCCAGCAGAGATGACAATGTGTATGTCTGGGAGACTGATATCGACGCATGGAAGAAATTTGCCTGCTTCCGAGCAAATCGCAACCTTACTCAGGCTGAATGGAATCGCTATATCGGATCCCAAGAAGAATATCAGCTTACATGCCCTGATTATCCCCCACCGTTAGAATTTGCAAATCAGTAATGAAGTAAAAATCCGTCCCATTCGGTGATCCTTTTCATATTCACTGTATCCAAGCCTGCCCTTAGTTATGGCCAAAATGACCATCGCCATAAACCAGTACACCACACCGCGCATAAACATCCACGTTCACAAACGGTTCTATGGGAATTGCCGTGAGAGATCTCACATTTGGGGGTAGGGGGCCGTGCGGCGCACGCCCCCCTACCCCCAAATGTGGCCCCTTACCACGGCGAATCCTAGAGACCCTCCCAAGCCACAAGTACAACCATGGGTGTGGGTATAAAATTACTGATCACATTTCACAATGGGGAAAGGGTTAGCTGCGCAAATTTTCGATGGAGACAAGAATGGTCACATCGAGTTACCTTCCTGGATCACTAAGCATAAACCGCCATATAGGCGGTTTATCGATTCTATCCATGCAGTTTTTCATTCATTCGGCGCCATTCTTCAAATACAGATGACCGCTTCCACTGCTTCACAAGATCATTTTATGTATCACCCTAATGGCGCATAATGATCACCGTGGTTTTGATACAACCAGCAGCGTACTTCATGACCTTCCTTGAACTTGATCAAATCGGGCATCATATTTGTGCAAATTTCTAATTCATGTTCAAGACGTGCTTCACACCTGGAAGCGAAGGTGCACCCTCGGGGCAAGTCCACCAGGTTAGGCACATTCCCTGAGATCACATCCAGACGTTCCTTCAATGTACCCAGCACCGGGATCGATCCAATCAGCCCTCTGGTGTATGGGTGTAAGGGTTCATCGAAGAGAATCTCCACGCTGGTTTGTTCCACAACCCGTCCAGCATACATCACGGCTACCCATTCAGCCATTTCAGCAATTACCCCTAGATCATGGGTTATCAACACAATGGCTGTGCCAGTCTTCTGATTGAGATCGCGCATCAAATCCAGGATTTGAGCCTGAATTGTGACATCCAGAGCTGTTGTTGGTTCATCAGCGATAAGCAGCTTTGGCCCCATCAACAAAGCCATGGCAATCATCACACGCTGCGCCTGTCCACCGGACATTTCATGAGGATAGGCATGCGCTTTTGTGTCCGGGGCAGGTATTCCTACCTGGCGCAACATCTCAACTGCTTTATCCCAATTTTCATCCTTGCTCAACTGCTGATGAATCTCAAGCACTTCAGCGACTTGTTCACCAACCGTGAAGACCGGGTTCAGGCTAGTTTGGGGTTGTTGAAAGATCATGGAGATTTTGTTTCCACGAATCTTCCCTAATTCATCGATGGAAAGCTCTCTCAAATTTTGTCCATCAAACTCAATCTCACCTTCAATGATCTTCCCCGGGTTGGCGATTAACCCAAGTACTGAAAGTGACGTAACGGTCTTGCCACATCCCGATTCGCCAACAATACCTACAATCTCCCCTTCTCTGACCTGAAAATCAACACCATCTACAGCTTTGACTACACCATCTTCGGTATAAAAATAGGTTTTTAGATTCTTTACATCCAGGAGTGGTTTAGTTTGAATATTGTCCACAAAAAATACCTTTCAAATAATTGTCTCACTCACCTGCGCGCCAGCAAGCAACCCAATGTTCAGGTTGAAACTCTACATAGGGCGGTTCTTCCATTGAACACTGATCAATAGCTTTCCAACAGCGTGGGTGGAAACGGCACCCACTGGGGGGATTGATGGGCGTGGGCACTTCGCCTTCCAGTATGATTCGATCCCGTTTGATCTTTGGATTGGCGATGGGAATCGCAGACATCAATGCCTGGGTATAGAAATGCAGGGGATTGCTGAAATACTCTTGGCGCGGCGCCAATTCTACAATCTTCCCTAAATACATAACAGCCACCCGATCTGAAATATGTTCGATCACAGAAAGGTTATGAGCAATGAACAGATACGTGAGATGAAAATCTTCCTGGAGATCTTTGAGTAGATTTAAGACTTGAGATTGAATGGAAACATCGAGCGCGGAAACCGGCTCATCGCATATGATGAATTCCGGTTGTAATGCCAAAGCACGGGCGATGCCAATGCGCTGCCGCTGTCCGCCAGAAAACTCATGGGGGTAGCGGTGCGCATGGTAGGACTCCATACCAACCTTATTCAACAGGTCATGCATGATATCGACTTGTTCATCGCGGTTGCCGATTCTATGGATTTGCAATCCAGCCATGATTGAATCGCCAACAGGTATGCGGGGATTCAACGATGCATATGGGTCTTGGAAGATGATCTGCATCTCTCGACGAATTGCTTTGATTTGCTGACGATCCAGGTCATAGATATTCGTACCATTGATTTCGACTCGGCCCTGGGTTGGCTCTAACAACCTGAGCATGGTTCTGCCCACAGTGGTTTTTCCACACCCTGACTCTCCAACCAGCCCAAGGGTTTCCCCGCGCTTGATGGTAAAACTAACCCCATCGACAGCCTGCACCCAATCTACGATCTTCTTGAATACACCACCGCGAATGGGAAAATATTTGACCAAGTCTTCGACAACAATCAGATCATCTCCAAGGCCATTTCCTTGTATATGCTTATTCATTCACTCTCCTGAAAAATACGAATAATGTCAACTCCAAATCGGATATTCCTAAACCAAATGTGTAGCACTGACACGAGTGTAGATATCAATCTTTTCCAATTCGCGGAAGAATGGCTCAGGATCGATGGCCAATTCGGGTGGATATACGCCTTGGTCGATCTTTCCTTCTGCCAGCCAGATCGCTGCAATAGCGGGGACAGCACCTGTCGGCCAGGCGCCCCTGCAGGTCATCGTCCCTAATCGATACGTGAGATCTTTGCCATCATTTGTACCATTGATCTCTGTGACGATCTCTTTGACCCAATTGGGTGGCTGAGTTTTCGGCGGTGCCAGTAACTCGACAAGCTCGGGGACATAATCCCCCATCAGCGCCATCATGAGATCGTGTGGTACAACTTGCTGCCCATTGACTTCAACCGGCTGATCACTATTAAAGCCAAAATCAACCAAAATACGCACCTTCTCGATCATCTCTTTGGCCATGCCCCAGTAGTTGATCTTGAAGAAACACTCTTGCACACCTTTATCTTTAAAGGAGACGGGCAAGGTGGCGACTTCTGAGTGTAAAGATAGATGCATGGGCAGCATACCCAAAGGCTCTATAAACCAGTAATCTTCGAAACCGCTCAAGGGTGGCTTGGCTTTGAACTCGCCATCCTCGAAAACCATCGGTTCAACGGTCAGTTCTTCCACGATAGTCGGTACGGCATACGAAAAACGCGTACTATCAGGCGGTGGGGGTTTGATGCCATCATAGATCTTGATGCTCTCAATGGTGTCTAAACGGTCTGCCGCGAAGCGTGCCTGGATGTTGGGTATCCCCGGTGCAGAACCCAGCCCTAAGATGGCGCTGATTCCCGCAGCCTTGAAGCGGTCGTGCAATTCGAGTTGTTTGCGGGTGACGAAGAACAACCCGCCCATATCAGTGTAATGGACTCCGGCTTTCAGGCAGGCTTCCATAACTTGCAGGTTAGTGTAATAGACAGTGGCATTCAGACAAGTGTCTGCGCCCTTGAGCGCATCCAATAACTCAGCCTGGTCATTGACGTTAACTGCCTGGATCGACACCTTAGGGCTGCCAAGGTAATCTGACACAACCTTGGCGTTTTCCATATTGATGTCAGCGATGACGATTTCATCAACGCGCGGGTCGTTGGCCAATGCTTGAACCGAGATACAACCCATTTTTCCTGCACCACCGAGTACGACGATTTTCATTTACTGCCTCCTAAAAAGTAAAAAACACTGCGACACAGAGAGCAAAGAGTTTATAAAATTTTAGAGAACTCTTCTAACTATGCCTTTCTTTAAGTATTGGAACATTGAAATTGATAAGTAGCCCAACCTTACATTCTCTCAGCTTCAAATATGTTAGAAGTTGAGCTTCATGAACTGGAGCTATTGCTTCTACTGCTTTGATTTCCAAGACGACTTTCTCAGCCAAAACAAATCTCCGCGAACTCCGTGTCTCTGTGGTATTAACCAAATTTACGGAATTATGAATCCAGCAAATTCGTCACCCAGCCCAAACTTAATTCTTCTAACCTTGACTTTGTTGGCATACCACTGGAAATGTCCCAACCGGCTTCTTCGTAGTAAAGATCCTTAGCTTTTTCTAAAACCTGCTCATCGAGAGCGACACCATCGGTGGCTCCCCCCAGGCGAGGTTTGAACAGCTTGGGCGGCAGCTTATCTTGATCACGGCCAAACCCCTCGCGGGCATTATATGCCCGCAGCATATTCAAGCGCCGAGCGCCAACTTCAAGAAGTTCATCCATACTGACATCCCACCCCGTAACCAACTCCACAAGCTGGCGCAATTGTTCCGGACCGTACAAATGCCAGGAAGGTCCGAAAACAAACTGGCAAATATTGACCGAATCCAGCGCGGAGTACAAATACTGGGTCGTCAACGCATAGTGAACTTTTTCTTTATTGAGATTATCAGCAGGCTGCGGATCAACAAGGTTAATCTCTTCCATCCTTTCAGGATAATCCTCATAGGAGGGGTCGTGCTCGCTTGACTGGTGATCCGCACCAAAGGGATTGACAGCATAAATCAGGCCTAAAGATCGCTTCACTTCGGGCATGTGTGCAGGCAGTTCCATGCCCTTGACCGCCACAACCAATTCCTGTCCCTTTCCAAGCTTTTCAGCCGCAAGCGCAGAACCCTCTGCCAAGACATCGCCAAAACCTTGTCGTTTAGCGATCATCTCCGTCATCTCGGTCATGGCTTTTGCATCACCAAAACGCAGTTCGATTCCGCCGGTATCATCCTTGGTGAGAATACCCTGTTCGAAACAATCCATCGCCCAGGCGATAGTAGCCCCACAAGAAATTGTATCCATGCCATATTGATTGCAGTACTGGTTAGCGAGTGAAACCGCGGGCAGATTGTCTATGCCGCTATAGGAGCCAAAAGTAGCAATAGTTTCATATTCTGGACCACCGTGAACCGCATCGACCTGATAATCCCCTTCGGTGATTTCAACAACTCGCTTGCATTTGACTGTGCAGGCGTAGCAGGTATCACGTTCCTTGAGTATCGTATCGGACATAGTTTTGCCATCGAGGGCTTCAGTTCCTTCAAATGTTCCTGAGGCCCAGTTTCGAGTCGGCAAACCTCCGGTCTCATCCTGCCAACTGGTGACCTCAGCTGTGCCATAGACACCAAGGCCGAAGACATCCGAATCGGGGAAGTTCTTGGCGCCCCAACGAGCCAGGTCATTTAGGCCAGCTTTATCAGCCACCGTTGGGCGCATTTTGCCTCGTACTGCGACCGCTTTTAGGTTTTTGCTGCCCATCACTGCCCCCAGACCTGTGCGACCGTTGGCCCGGTTCGCCATACTGATCAGTGCCGCAAAGCGGACTAAATTCTCGCCTGCAATCCCGGTTTGAAGAATTTGGATCCGTTTATCATCCAATTCATCTTTGATCAGGGTCTCTACTTCAGCGGTATCTTTGCCCCACAAATGATCAGCCTGTCGTAATTCGACTTGCCCTTCATTGATCCACAGATAGACCGGATTTTCCGCTTTCCCATACAGAATTACGCCATCAAACCCAGCGAACTTCATCTCTGCGGGGAAAAACCCACCTGATTGAGAATCGCCAATCGCTCCGGTGAGGGGGGATTTGGCAGCGGCGGTGAGACGGCTCTGGCCAGATATTGCCACGCCGGTAAGCACACTGAGGGTCAGTGCCAAAGTATTTTCTGGGTCAAAGGGTCCAACATTGGGTGGCGTATTCTTGAGTACATAATACATACCCAAAGCACTGCCGCCCATATACTTGCGGTAGAACTCTTCGGGAGGCGTTTCAACCTCCCACGAGAGATCACTCAAATTTACATGCAGGATCTTTCCATGATAACCGTGGGGCATAATAAACTCCTTACTTCAGCTAACTACGGCATTGACTGAGTCATTGAATATATTCAAAGTTTCATTTACATCATCATCACTCAACGCATAACATAAGAACCAGGGTTCCCTGCCATCAGCATCGGGTTGAACACCGCGTCTAATTAATTCCATGCTGATCTCATCATAGAGATCTCCGTCACCTTTGAGATATTCTCTAAAGTCATAAGGTTCTTGATCTTTGCCTAAAAAGAGCCCAAACATAGAAGGCACGCCAGTGACAACATGGGGAATACCAGCCTCGGTGAGGATCTCATCAATTCCCTTCATCAAAACCTTGCCACGGTTGTTTATAGTTTCTATGACTGGCTGCGTTTCCAAAACTTCAAGCGTGGCGTCAGCAGCAGCAACACCGACCACATTCCCAGAGTATGTGCCGCCATGCGCCATGGATCCGGGTTGGATGGTCATCATGACATCTTCCTTCCCGGCGATGGCTGCGACGGGGAAGCCATTGCCCATGGCTTTAGCATAAGTGACCAGATCCGCCTGAATGCCAAAATACTCTTGAGCACCACCATTAGCAATTCGAAAGCCTGTTTTGACCTCATCGAATACCATGACAATGCCGTATTTATCGCACAACTCACGCATCTTCTCGAGGAAGCCAGGTTTTGGCATGATGCTGGCACAATTTCCTAACATGGGCTCAATAAAGATTGCTGCTAAATCTTCCCATTCCCGTTCGATGGTTTCTTCGAGCATCTCGAAATTATTGAATGGCAAGTTGATCACATAATTCTTTATATCTTTAGGAATGCCCAATGAATTAGGCGCAGTGTTGCCACTGCCTAAGCTGCCAAGTGTATCTTCATTTGCGGAGGCGGTACCAAACATGAAATAATCGATCATGCCGTGATACTGACCCTCGAACTTAATAAACTTCTCGCGACTGGTGTGAGCGCGGGCAATGCGCAGGGCGTGGAAGGTCGCCTCCGTGCCAGTATTTGTCAGGCGAACTTTGTCAACCTTGCACATACGGGAAATACGTTCAGCCACACTGATCTCGAGGGGGGTCGTCCAGGCAAAGACATTGCCCATCTTGAGGGATTCCTGAACGCGTTCTATCACCTCCGGGTAGGCATGCCCTAGAATTACGGGACCAAATCCCAATCGGTAGTCGATGTACTTCTTGCCATCTTCATCCCAAACATAGGAACCTTCGCCATGAGAAATGATCAAAGTATCATCATCTCCCCAATAGCGGAAATTCGAGTTCACCCCATGAGGAATAAACTGTTTGGCTTTTCGGAATAAAGCTTTTGTTTTGTCTCCTTGAATACCCATGGCATTCTCCTTTTTCTCAAATACAATACTAAATAGAATTTCTTAAATTGAATAATAATTCACTATGCTGCCATAGCCTTACTAAATATTTCTATAGCAATATCAATTTGCTGCTCAGAAACTATTAAGGGTGGTATCCACCGAATGACGTTTTCATAGGTTCCACAGCTCAACAGCAACAGATCTTGTTCCAAACAGGCTTTCTGGGCTGCCCTGGCAGCCCCAGCAGCTGGTTCTCCATCCTTGGTGGTGAATTCAGTGGCTACCATCAAACCCAGGCCGCGCACATCCCCAATAACAGGATATTTCGACTGCAAATCGCGCAAGCCCTCCAAAAGGTGGTCGCCCATGCGGGCCGAATTTACTACCAGATCTTCTTCCTGGATGACCTGCACAGTGGCCAAAGCGGCTGCTGAGGCGATAGCGCTACCGCCGCCATAAGTGCCACCATGGGATCCCGGTTTCCATTTTCTCATCAGGTCACGGCTAGCTGCGATTCCTGAGATTGGCAATCCGCTTCCCAAGCCTTTGGCCATAACGATGATATCCGGCTCAATCCCGGCATGTTCGTAGCCAAAGAATTTCCCTGTGCGCCCAAAGCCGGATTGCACCTCATCACAAATCAGTAAGATTCCATTCTCAGTGCATAAGGTACGTAATTCCTGCATAAACCCCGCCGGAGCTGGGACATAACCCCCCTCTCCGAGAACTGGCTCGATGATCACAGCAGCGGTTTCTTCAGGCAGAGTCTGGCTGTGGAACAGGCGATCCAATTCACGTAAGCAGAACTCGGTGGTTGTCTCCTCATCCCAACCATAGAAATAGCTATAAGGGAAAGGAGCCACAAAAATGCCGCCTGGCAGGGGCTGGTAGTTATAACGATAGATATACTTAGAAGTCGTCATCGCCATGGTCTGAGCGGTGCGGCCATGGAAGCTGCCCTGGAAGACAACGATATTTTGCCGTTTTGTGGCATGGCGGGCTAACTTTACGCTGGCCTCAACAGCCTCTGCACCACTGTTGGAGAAGAAGAACGTATCCAGCGAAGGGGGTGTGAATTCTTTGAGCGCTTTTGCCAGAGCTACGGATGCTGGCGGAATAACAATATTCATCTGGCCGAAGATTAACTTTTCAGCCTGATCCTGAATGGCTTTGACAACCTTTGGGTGGCAATGACCTGTATTGGTAACACCGATCCCACAGGTAAAATCAGTATATCGCCGATCATCCGCGTCGTAGAGATAAATCCCTTCGGCGCGTACAGGCTCAATCTGCGTAAGATGAGTCCAAACGGGGGAGAGGAGATCAGTGTTTTTAGTCATAATCAATTTCTTCAAGTTTGCAAGCTGAACCTGCAAACTTGCAAACATTTACGATAACCAGTCTCTTATTCGATAAAACATCACCGCGAAGGGCATAAACCAGGCACGTTTACGATAAAAGAAATAACTCTTGTGTGGAATTTCTTCAAATGGGCTGCTGACCTTCTCACCTGTAATCAATTGTGCAACTTCGCGTCCCAGATAGATAGCCGTATGCAAGCCATGCCCACAATTACCCAAGGCATAGTAAATTCCGTCGATAGTCCCAATATGAGGCATCAAATCAAAGGTCAAGCCAAGCTGACCAGACCAGGAATGGGTGACAGGGATATCTCTCAGTTGCGGAAAAGCACGCACCATCTCTTTTCGCAGGATCTCCGCTGATCCCACTAAATCAAGCGTGGTGCTCAAATTATTGCGACCACCCCAAAGCATGCGGCCATCGGGGGTCAGGCGGAAATAATTCAAGAACCATTTACTATCCCAGAACGTCAAACCTCGCGGGCTGATTTCTTGTTGTATTTCTTCAGACAACGGTTCAGTGACTATACTGTAGCTTCCTACGGGGATGACCCTGGATCGTAATCCTCGCACCACACCATCGGTATAACCGTTCGTGGCAACAACAACGTGATCGGCTTGTATGCTTCCTCGATCTGTATGAACAAGATATCCGTTGGCTTGTTTATCGATTCGGGTTACTGCTGCATTTTCACATAAGAGGGCGCCGTATTTGGCAGCAACTTCCGCCATTCCAAAAACCAGTTTCGCCGGATGCAAATCGGCGCCATGCTCATCGATCAATCCACCGTAATATGCATTACTGCCAATAACCGATCGCAGATCTTCAGGCGCGACTAATTCCAACTCATGATCCAATGTGTCTTTATGCCAATGTTTCCATTCCGGATTCTCTTCATAATGGGAAGGTTTATAGTACACACACATATCCCCATTCTGATGCCAATCGCAATCGATCCCCTCTTCGTAAACGAGTTCCTTGATCAATTCCAGGGCATCCAAAGAAATTTCCCAAAACATGTGGCCGTATTCTTCACCATATATTTTAAATATCTTGTGCGATTTCTGTTTCAGGCTGCAGCCTGTGATGCCGGCATTGCGTGAGGAAGCCCCCCAACCAATGGTCTCGCTTTCGAGCACCGTCACGGAGACTCCGCTCTTGGCCAGGGTGCGCGCCGCGCTCAGTCCAGTATAGCCACCACCAATGATAGCCACTTTGGTATCAGATGGAAGTTCTTCAACCACCTGAAGATCGTCAGGGCGAGGGTAATCGTCAGTCCAAAAAGATGTAAGTTTCATGGTTCATGTCTCAGGTCTCAGGTCTCAGGTCGCAAGTCTCAGGTCTCAAGTTTCAAGGCTCAAGTCACAAGTCTCAAGTTGTTTCACCTTTGGCGACTTTGTTTTTAATTGAATTGATGAAGCCGTTTAGAGTTCTGCCTAATTCTGCACGCTGTGCTTCCAAATTTGAGTAGGTATCTTGATCAATGTATTCAAGCCGCTTTACAAAGTGCAAATAGTATTCAACTTCTGAAAGTGACCCCTGGGCGAAATACAGGAACCGCAAGAAATCCTTCAACGTATTTCTAACAGAACCTTCAGCGATATTAGCCGGAACTGATAAAGGTGCCGAGCGAAGTTGAGATGTCAATCCAAATTTTTCCTCGGCAGGAAAGTATTGCGCAGAATATTTGTAAACATCCATGGCTAAATCATCAGCTTTCTGCCAGGTAATGATTTTACGAAAATCCCTCGCCACTCAAAACTCCTTGAAGCCAATCTACTTCATCTACATCTTGCCACTTGTGACTTGCCTCTTGCCACTTGTGACTCTGTGACTTGAAGCTAATACGGATACCAGAAGTCTTTCACGCCACCTTCGATATCCCAATGAACATGCTTAACTTCGTAGAATTCATCTAAGCCTTCCTGCCCAAGCTCTCGTCCCAGTCCGCTCATCTTCATACCACCGAAGGGTCCGGCAAAATTGTCAGTCAGGGGATCATTAATCCAGATGGTGCCCGCTTTGACCTCTTCGAAGAAACGCTTGACTAGCCGGGCATCATAGGTCATCAGGCAAGCGCCCAAACCATATTTGCAGTCATTCGCCAGACGGATAGCCTCGTCAAAATCTTTATAAGGCATCAGGGGGATGACCGGCCCAAAGGTCTCCTCGGTCATCAAGCGCATACTGTGATCGACGTTAGTCACCACAGCCGGAGTCAGGAAGAAACCTTTCGATATTTGGGGTGGTCGCTGCCCCCCAATGAGGGTCTTTGCTCCCGCTGCAACTGCCTCAGATAACTGCTCCTCGACCTTGACGCGGAACTTATCGCGGATCATCGGCCCGATATCTGTGTCATCATCCAGGCCGTTACCCAAACGCAATTTACCGACGAAATCGGCCAGTTCTTCACTGAACTGGGGCATGATGCTCTCGTGCACATATACCCGCTCTGTGCTGGTGCAGACTTGCCCCGTATTGAGCAGCGCCGAATAGGCCAAGCCGCTGACCGCCTGATCCATGGCCACATCGGGCGCGATGACCATAGGGTCTTTGCCGCCCAATTCCAGGTGCAGTTTCTTCATCATCGGCGCGGTCAACGAGGCAATTCTCTGTCCCACAGCCAGCGAGCCAGTAAAGGCGATCACCGGCACATCAGGGTGCGTGACTAAGGGTTCGCCAACCTCAGGACCAAAGCCCGTGACCACATTGACAACCCCAGGGGGTAAGTGGTCGCAGGCCACCTCGACCAGCTTCAATGTGGCAAGCGGTGTCAGCTCGGAAGGTTTAATCACTATTGTGTTACCAGCAGCCAGTGCCGGGGCCATTTTCCAGGCCAGCAGCAAGAGCGGGTAATTCCAGGGAACAATGCAGGCCACCACGCCATAAGGCTCTTTGATCACAAAGTTAAACTGGCCCGTCTCTCCCGGAGGGATCACCCGGCCGCGCTCGTGGCGGGCTAATTCGGCATAATAATCGAATGTCTCCTCCACCCACCAGAGCTCTTCCTCATGCTCAGGGATGGGCTTGCCTTCCTCTTGCGTCAGCAGGCGTACGATCTCATCATGGTGGGCGCGGATTTTCGTCGCCACCTCATGCAAGGCAGCCGCACGCTCGTTGGCAGGCATCCGCTTCCAAATTTGGAAAGCTGCTCCCGCTGCTTCGACTGCGGCGACAGCATCTTCAGGCGTACCGCGCGGCACTTCCTCCAAGATCTCTTCTGTCGCCGGATTGATAATCGGGATGCGTTCAGTCGATTTACCAGTTGTATATTCTCCATTGATGTACATAGAGATTCCTCCTCAAGCTGCCGCTAACTCTGCGGCCCGTCCTTGCAGTTGGATCAACTCCGCTTCTACATCGGGTGGAAGCGGTAAGGGATTATGTTCAGCTAACAATGTTTGAACTCGCTGGTGAGCTTCTTCTAACAGATCAGGCTGCCCGCCATCCAGCCAGGAATCGAAGGGGCCGTGATGCCCAATTTGGGGGTGATAATACTCTCCCCCGCGCATGGCCTTGATGGTTGAATCTTCCTCAAGGTAATGTCCGCCGGGGCCTACGTTCGCAATCACGTCGTCCAGCCAGGCTTCTTCTGCGCAATCGATACCCCTGGCGGTGTGTTTGCTCATGCGAAAAACTTCCACATCAATGATTAACTGCTCCAAGCTCAAAACCATAGAACCACCCATCAAACCGGCACCCACCAATAAATCCGGCCAGGATAAAATGGGTAACACAGCCGAAATGGCTCTTTCATATCCAGCTTGAATGCTGGGAATATAATGGTCGGTTCCCCCACCAGACCCTTCCACTGGCAAACCATAATACTTACCCATCTCCACACATGCCATGCTTAAGATGCCATTCTCAATACGGCCAGCGCCATATAATCCCGTGCGGGGATCCATAGTGGCCAGCGCGGGGGCGTAGATGATGGGCGTCATTGGGGCGGCGGCCTGGAGCAAGCACAGGGTGGAGATAACTTCGCAGTTGCCCTGAATGGTGGTGGAGATCATATTTCCCGGGGCGGTGCCACCCATCAAGGGCATGGGCATGATCGCCACAGGGATGTCATAGCCCACCAATGCCAGATAGGCATCGGTGTACACTTCGTCAATAGTCAGCGGTGATTGCGGGCAAATTAGGAAAGAATAAGGATGCGTGCGGCGAATGGTTTCCTTATCGCCAAAGACGACCTGCAGCGCTTCCAGCAGCCAGGGCGCGGCATCTTTGTCCTCGATGCCATCTTGAATGTGTTTGGAGAAATTGCTAAATAAATGCCGCCAATAATTGACCAACTCATCCATGCCTTCGCCGCTATCGTTGGCCTCGACCATCCCCCAATAAACACCAAAATCATCCATGACATCGGTCAGCCTGGTGGCGTTGAGCCAATCATCAAATTGCCCGGGGCGCGATTCGACCTGACCATGATCCAACACTGTAGGCGCCGAACCATCGATCATCAGCACACATTCACCGGTGTTCATCTGTAAATTCCAACCAGGACGGCGGGCACCCAGGGTGTACTCCCGAGGCGCGAGCTGGAGGCATTCTTCGACGAAATCTCGCGGAAATTTGACGATTCTGGTAGATTCATCAACCTGCGCGCCGGCATCAGCCAGGTACTTGCGACCCAGCGCCGTTTCAACTCTGACCCCAGTATTGGCCAGAATTTTCAGGGTGGATTCATGCACCCGGTGCTTTTCCTGCTCTGAAAGAACCTGGATTTGAGTTTTCATTTTCCTCCCAGCTCCGCATCTGCTTTCTGAAGGATCTTATCCAACTCAGCCTTTTTCTCAGGCTCGAGGGGTTCAGGATGATGATTCTCCAGGATCCAATTGGTTTTCTCCCTGGCCACTTCAATGGGGTCTCGGTAAGCGCCATCCTTTTCGGGGACATAAACCACATCCGAGAAATCAAATTTATGCATGAAATCACGCGTATGGCGCTGGCCCAGGTAATGGCCTCTCTGCCCCACTGCTTTGATCACATCCAGCGCCATTTTATCTGAGCTGGTATCTACACCGCCTGCATTGTGCCGTACGTTGTGATAGAGCTCGGCATCCAAAACCAGGCCTTCTGGATAAAGCAGCGTGCTGCCTTTTAGCAGCCCCATACCGCTACCGGTTTCTCCTCCACATAAGGCGCATAGCAGGGATGCCACGCCTCCCCCCATGGTCGATTCCCAACCTGGGTATGTTGCGCCCCCTCCAAAGGTTCCCGCAAGCGTGGGCACGCCCCACATATGCGCTAACTCGACGCCAACAGCGTATATGGTAGCCTCGTGGCCCAAATAGGCCCCAGTGCGTGGGTGCGTCAGCCCAGGCATGAAAGAATAATAGATTGGCGCGCCGGGATACGCCATCTGGATCAGCGCCATGGCCGATACCATTTCCGCATCGCCTACGGAAATTGTGCCTTCGATGGTAGCAGGCGATGTGGAACCGGTGTTGGGCATGGCCATAAAGCCAACCGGGATGCCTGCTTTTGCAGCGACAAGGGCCGCATCCATGCTTTCAGCATCCTGTGCTAATGGGGAAATCGTGCAAATCAACAGCGAGAGCGGCGGGCGCGCCCGCATTGTGGCCTCATTCCCAGCGATGACTTTGGCCATTTCGATTGCATAACGCGTTGTTACTTCCTCAACAACTGTGGGGGTTTGGACGTGCTTGAGCGTATTATTGAAAGAGGCATCTAATTCGTGAAGAGAAGGCGTCGCTGGGTGATCTTGCGCGCTGACCATGGGCCAATAAAAGCTGACCGATGAAAGATAATCTGCTATTCGGGCAGACTTGGCCACATCGTCTTTGATCGATGAACGCTTTTCACCGGTATCATAGTCAATGGTCGTGGTGCCGGTTCCATCTGTCGCTTCATACGTAACGCCTTTTGACAGATCCAGGTCGAAAGCTTCTGTACGCCCTCCCATTGTGTAATAGCGAGGTGCATGAGAGAGGGCTTCCAAGACAACGTCCGGAGACATTTTGACAATTTTGGATTCGAAATCAACATTGGCACCATGTTCTGCATATATCTTCAATGCCCTTTCCGACGGGCAATGAATGCCAACTTCTTGGAGAATTTCAAAGGTGTTCGTTTTGAATTTTTCCAGTTGATCATCGCTAAGGATACGAATACGATAGGCTGGAACAATAGGTTCGATGGCAGGTGTTGTGTTGGCCATTATTTCTCCATACAAATTCAATCGGAATATAACTTGAGCAGATCGCCATAGCTATCCACTCGTCGATCGCGATAAGGGAAGGAATACAGTTTCTTGGTTTCTTCAATCAGCGCTAAATCAACGGGGCAAATGACAAGCTCATCTCGATCTCTGGAAGCCTGTTTCACGATGCTCCCATCGGGGTCAGCGACGAAGCTCTGGCCCCAAAAATTGATGCCGCTCTCTCCATTGGGTCCTACGCCAGACATATGGTCATCAGATGCTGGCAGTGCAATCGAAGGGCTTGCCCTGAGGGAAGTCGAAGGGTCCACTTCAAAACCCACCCGGTTGACCGCAGCCAGGTAGCAGGCATTGGCGACCGCATGCCCCCTTTGGACAATTTGCCAGGACTGATCATAAGTGGATCCTTCCTCTGGCATAGAGTAACCTATGGCAGTAGGGATGAAGATGATTTCAGCCCCCTGCAAACCCAGCAAGCGCGCCGCTTCGGGATACCATTGATCCCAACAGATCAACACACCAATGTCAGCGTATTGGGTATGAAAAACTTTGTACCCCAAATCTCCGGGGGTGAAGTAAAACTTCTCATAATAATGCGGATCATCGGGGATATGCATCTTGCGATATTTACCCAAGTAGCCCCCATCGGCATCGATGACCACAGTTGTGTTGTGGTAAAGGCCCAGGGCTCGCTTTTCGAACAGGCTGGCGATGAGCACTACTCGTAATTCCTTTGCCAATTGACTCAACGTTTGAACTGTTGAGCCATCTTGGGAAACATCCTCCGCTAGATCATAATGAGCGAAATCTTCCGATTGGCAGAAGTAAAGCGATTTGAACAGCTCCTGGGTACAGATAATCTGAGCGCCTTCCGAGGCAGCCTGCTCAATATAGCCCAACGTTTTCTCGAAGTTTGCCTGCACATCATCGGAGCAGGTCATCTGGATAAGACCAAGGTTGACAATATTACTCACTGCAAGCTCCTATTCATCAACCATAGCCAAAGGTTGAGGTTGGGTGACACACCCAATGGCGCCGCCATGCTCGATCAGGGCGACCACTTCAATAGCGACAACTTCTCTGCCAGGGAAATGTTCGGCGATTATGGCTAATGCTCGCTTGTCATGGGCATGTCCATATACAGGTACCAAGACAATGTCGTTGGCAATCAGATAATTGCTGTACGCCGCATCGGTCAGGGTACTCCTGCGCCAGTCCGTCATCCCAGAAGTTTGATAGACCTCGGGCATAGGTAAAGGTACCAGGGTCATCGGTTTACCTGACTCGGTGGTTGCGTTCTTCAATTCCTGAAGAGATTTACGCAGCATACCATATCGGGGGTCGTTTTCATTATCCGTCCAGTTGTACAACACCGTGGATTCATCAGAAAAGCGAGCGACGATATCGATGTGCGAGTCGGTTTCATCGCCCCATAAACCGCACTCATCCCGTCCGGCACCCGTCAACCAGATGAAGTGGGTCACACCCAGGTATTGACTGAGAACCCCTTCAATATCGGCCTGGCTCTTCCCCGGATTGCGAAACGTATCGATGATGGATGATTTTGTGGCCATGAAGGTACCTTTACCATTGACCCCAACGGCACCCCCTTCCAGAACCATTGGTACCTTGAAGACTGGAATTCCAACCTCTTCGCCAATCGCCGCTGGAACTTTATCATCCAAGTCATAAGGGAAGCGATCGCCCCAACCGTTGAAAGCCCAGTCGGTGATAGCAACCTGCCCAGCATCATTGATTACAAAAATCGGCCCATTATCGCGTGCCCAAACATCGTTGGTGGGAATGACGTAAAAGTGCACGTTTTTCGAACCAATTTTGTAGTATTCCAATTGATCCACGATGTGGTCGCTCTGCCGCTCACCGTTGACAATGATATGTACATTTTCGTGATCGTTGAGCGCGTCGACCATATGCAGCCAGATGCGTTCCAGCTTCAACTCATAGCCGTCATAAACTTTGTCCTGCGGCCACTGCAGCCAGGTGCCATCATGGGGTTCCCATTCGGCGGGCATACGGAATTCAGCAGGGTTGAAATGCTTTGCTATCATAGAGCCTTTTATAAGCCCCTCTCACCGTGGGAGAGGGGTTGGGGTGAGGGCATAGGCTGCTGCTGAGTTACACAATGCATCATGCCACCTCGTTCCGCTGTACGCCAAGCTGGAATGCCAATGATCTCTCGAGTTGGGAAGTGTTCAGCGATGATACTCTTTGCAACAGCGTCATTGACATCGCCATATACCGGAACCAGCACAACATTGTTAGCGATATAGAAATTTGCATAGGTGCCCAAAGACAGGAAACTATCGAATGGCGGGCGTGTGGCAGACGTGAGTGTTGAGTACATCTCGTTTTTAGGCTTCGGCAGGCACACCAATGTCAATTTTTTCCCCGATTCAGTCTGGGCATTTCTCAGTTCATCCCGGTGTTGTTTCAGAATCGGATAAAAATGATTGTCCTCATCGTCTGTCCAGGAATACAGCACTGTGGAATCATCGCTGAAACGGGCATAGCCATCCACATGAAGATCTGTATCACTGCCAACGAAATCACAGAATTCCCGTGATGCCCCCGAAAGCCAAATAATATTTTCAATGCCAAAATAATCTTTGATAGCAGCTTCTATCTCTTGCTGACTAAACCTGGGGTTCCGATTGGGATTGATAATCGAGCTGCGGGTGGCAATCAGGGTTCCTTGACCATTGACTTCAATCGCGCCTCCTTCCAGGATGATGGGTGCCGAGTACAAAGGCAGCGACACTATCTCTGCAACTCTTGCTGGTACTAAACGGTCCTTTTTGAAGGAAAATCTCTCCCCCCAACCGTTGAAATTCCATTCAGTGACAGCCAACTCACCTTGATCATTCACCAAAAAAACGGGGCCACAATCTCGCACCCAGACATCATCATTGGGGATAACCTGAACATCAATTTTGCTCTCTTTCAAGCCGTAATACCTTAACTGATGATGCAGGTGTTCTTCGCGATGATCATCTGGAACAATGATATGAACAGTTTCGTGCTCATGCAGAACCATCGTCATCTCCAGCCAGAGATGCTCCAGTTGGAATTGTGAATCTTCTTGAGTATCGCTATGCGGCCATATCAACCAGGTACCCTCGTGGGGTTCCCATTCTGCAGGCATGGTGTAGCCTAACTCACGCGGGGTTTTCGCCTTTTGATGCTTCATTTGTCAACTAATGCCTTATCCGCTTCATCTAGAATTTCTTGAATGCGCGTTTCTGCCCCATCTGGTAGAGGGGGTGGGGTATGAGTCTCAAGGATTTCCTGCGCCTCGGCGTGGATCATATCCAGCAAATCCACTCCATGGGGCGGCCAAATGGGGACATATTCTGTGCGGGTATATTTCAAGGTTTCCCTCTGCGTGAGAAATTCTCCTCCAATGCCAACCTGCTTGATCAATTCTGCTTGAAGGTGATCTTCATCCAAATTAATAGGCCTCAACATGGCTTCAAGCTGGTGAATGATATGGTTATCCAAAACCATCTTGTCCAATGACAGGATTTGAGCCGCGCCCAACAACCCCACGCTGTAGATTTCATCGGCACCCGCCAGATAAGACAGCATCGTTGCCGCCAGAGCTTCATATCCATATTGAGCATCGAGCTGTTTTGATTTGGTCGATGTGCCTCCCAGGTTTGCTGGGAGATCATAGAGGCGGGCCAGATTGATCAATGCTGCCCCAACCCCATAGCCATCGGCGCTGCCCCCGTAGCGACCCGTCTTCATATCCAACTGTGACGAGCCCGTCCCATAAATTATCGGCGCACCCGGGTTGGTACATTGGAAGAGTACCAATCCACTCAGGAATTCGATATTATGCATCAACATAGTGCCCCCAAGCGTGACGGGTGAAGTTCCGCCAGCCAGAGGCATGGGATAAACCATAATAGGGACATTAAGCTTGGCCAATTCGATGCATGCTTCGGTCATGGGACCATCGTGCATTAAAGGAGAGATGGTGCAATCTACAACGGAGAAGATCGGTCTGAAGGCATCATTTCCAGTCACAGCCTTAACAAGCTCAACCAGGAATTGCACTTGCTGTGCATTGAGCACCCCCGTGCGCACGTGCTTACTCGTCAGGGTAAATGCCTGGGCAAAGTGATAAATCGTACGTAAGTGGGCAGGGATGTCGCTTGCTGAAACAGTCACATTGACGATTTCAACCTTATCCAGCACATCAGCGACAAGCAGCATCTTCTTTAGGTCCTCGGCGCCAGAATCATGGACTTTACCGGTTTCAAAATCTGTCGCCTGGGTGCCCTGGCTGTCGGTTGTATGGTGTGAGCTTTTTCCATCTAACAGAACATCGCGCTCAGGATCACGGGCAGAAAGAAGCACATCGCGTGGTGCCTGATCAATGGCCCACTCTACCAGGTCTGGAGAGATAGAAACCCAGTTTCGGTCATAGTCAACACGACAACCCCGCTCTTCCAGGATTTCTAGTGCCTTGGGAGTCTTGTAGTCGATGCCAACATTCTCAAGCACATCCAGGCTGTGCTCGTGGATGCGTTTGACATCACCTTCGGATAAGGCTGACTGCAATGAATACACGAGAATTACCCTTTTAGCTCTTTATCAGCTGTTTCCAAAATCCGGTTGATTTCTTTCTGCACCTCTGCTGAGGGTGTTTCCGGATGATGATTCTTTAATATCCATGTAACTTTCTCGCGTGCGTATTCAACTGGATGACGATACTTTCCCTCTGAATCCAATTGGTGGCATACACCGCGCACCATTGCTGTGCGCATGTGTTTGCGAGTGTGCTTTTGGCTCAAGAAGTGCCCACCCGGCTGAACTTTAGAAATCACATCGATGGCCAGGGTTTCTGGACTGACTTCCATATTAAGCAAGGAATAACGCGCCTGATGGAGAAGATCATCGTCAAGGATGATAGCTTCAGGGTAGAGCAATGTATAAGAATCCCGCAAACCAATACCGGTTACGATTTCAGCCCCAGCCAATCCTACCAGGAGCGGATCTGTGGCGACTTCGGCAGCCGATTGCCAACTATCCAGCTCAGGGCTCTCAGTACCAAACGCCCCGCCAAGAGCAGGCATTCCCCAATGATGAGCCATTTCAACCGGAGCATAGCGGGCGCGTGAATCCAATGGATAGCCAACATACGCAGCCGTGCGGGGGTCAGCCCAAGCGTGCAAGATTGAATGAAACACGGGCGCTCCAGGATTGGCCAATTGCATCAACACTGTGGCACTGATAACTTCTGCATCCCCAACTGCCAGTGCTCCGGCGTATGTGGCAGGGGCCGTTGTTCCCATGGTCGGCATAGACATCACCACTATTGGGATTCCAGCTTCCCCTAAAACCAGCGCCCCTTCAATTGCCTCTTTATCTTGAACTAGAGGTGCAATGGAGCAAACAATTAATGATATTGGCGGACGCTGTCGCACCTCTTCTATGCTTCCTCGCAGCACAGTTGCCATTTCCACCCCGTAGCGACAAATCTCCTCACCCATCATCGTAACACTCTGATAGTGTTTTGTATTGTTTCTCCAGGTAATATCTATCTCATGAAGGGGGGAGGTAACACCACAATCCTGAGCACTAACCATGGTCCAACTAAATGACATAGATGACAGGTAATCATTGATCCGCGCCATCATACCTACGTCAGCTTTTGTAGATGCTCGTCGTTCGCCTGTTTTGGAATCAACGACATCGTGACCACAGCCGTCATTAGTAAAGAAAGTGACACCGTCTTGCAATTGCAAGTCGAGCTCAGGGTTACGAGCTCCTAAGGTGAAATAACGCGGCACCGTGGACATGGCCTGCATGACCAGCTCGCGCGGGATCCTGACAATTTGAGTCTCCCTGTCAACCTGAGCGCCATGCTCTTCGAATATGGCCATGGCTTTGTCCGAAGGGAATTTCACACCCACGGTCTCCAAAATTTGGAGTGTGGCTTCCTGCAACTGACTGAGCTGTTCATCCGTCAGGCAGTTAAGCTTCAAATCGGTTTTAATTGGCGTAATAATTGTTTGTGATGTAGACATATTGTCCTATTTAACTTTTTTTATTCTCCAATTTCTGCAAGCACTTTATAAGGGTCTAAGGCATCTCGTAGTCCATCTCCAATATAATTAACAGAAATGATGGTAAAAAAGATCATCATACCGGGGAATATTGCCAACCAGGGATATTGGATGAGATGTTCTTGGGCATTATTGAGCAAATTGCCCCAGCTAGGTGTCGGCGGCATAATCCCAAACCCCAAAAATGATAAGCCCGATTCCTCCATAATGGCATAGCCTACACCCAAAGTAGACTCAACAATAACGGGGCCAAAACCATTGGGTAATACTTCTTTCACGATAATCCTCAAGTCCGAGGCGCCTAAAGCCTCGGCAGCCTTAACATATTCCAACTCCCGCACGGTGAGAAAAACCGCCCGCACCAACCGGGCAACGGTTGGCCAGGTAAGTACTCCCAGAACCACTGCGATGGTCATGACGCTGTTGCCTTTAACAAAGGGCAGATCGGTCTCACGCAGGATGGCGGCCAAAAGAATTAGAAACATCAACGAAGGGATTGAGAGCGTGGCATCAATAATCCGCATCAGGATGGCGTCTACCCACCCACCATAGAAACCGGCTATCGAACCGATGGGGACTCCAATGCTCAAGGTTATGCCGACTACCATCAGTCCCACGGACAAAGAAACCCGCCCTCCAAAGAGGGTGCGGGTCAAAAGATCTCTTCCTAACCCATCAGTTCCAAAAGGATGTTCCCATGAAGGTGCTTGGAACCTGTTCTTGATATCTGATTTTTCTGGATCATAGGGGGATAAACCGGCAAACAGGGTTGCTAAGATCAAGATTACCAATACAACTGCCCCAATCATGGCTCCTGGGTGGCGGCGGAAACGCTTCCAGGCCATGCTGGTCATTGTTTCTGGAGGGCGCATTCCAGCGCTTGCTTCGCCTTTTATTTCGAGTTTTTTTTCATTGGAGTTCATAAGGTTTGTTGTAACTCTCAACTATTCGTAACGCACTCTTGGATCTAAATATGCGTAAGCGATATCGGCCATTAAATTGCTCAGAACAACGATGCCAGCTCCAATGATCAAGATTGCCAACAGAATGGGGTAATCTCGAGATGTCGCCGAGGTATAGAACAAGCGCCCCATTCCCGGCCAGGAAAAGAGCAACTCAGCATAAAGGGAACCTGTAAATATGTATGGAAAATCTAAGGCAAACATGGTGACTAAAGGGATAAGTGCATTTCTGAGGGCATGTTTATAGAGTACTTTTCGCTCGAGTTGCCCCTTTGCACGTGCTGTGCGGATGTAATCTTGATTGATGACTTCAAGCATGCTGGAGCGCAGGAAGCGTGAATACCAGGCGATCCAACCCACCATCCCCATGGTAACGGGAAGGATCAGATGTTTGACCCTGTCCCAAATGGAGAATTCTTCTCCCAGGGTATACATACCACCTGAAGGTAGTAGGGCTTCGCCAGTGAACGGATTGTTTAGAGTGGCGTAAAAGATCAGGATTAGGAGTAGGCCCAACCAGAATTCAGGGATGGCCTGCCCCATAAAGGATAAGGTTGTGGCTGTAATATCAAAGCCAGAATATTGTTTGATTGCTGAAATAATGCCAATCGGAATCGCGACGATTCCGGTGAAGAGCAATGTGAAGAACATCAAGTAGACCGTGTTGGGCAGCCGATCTGCAATTTGGTCTAATACAGGTTCACGATTCTTGTATGAAAAACCAAAATCACCGCGCAAGATACCTCTACGAGTTCCATAGCCGTCTGGGATGTCATCTCCATCCGTATCAATCTGCATCCAGTCATTCCCCACCAACCAGACTATATATTGAACCGGCAATGGTTTATCGAGGCCAAATGACCGCCGGATGGCTTCTTTCTTCTCCTCAGGCATCCGATTTGTGCGGCTGTAAGCGCTCATTGGTCCGCCTGGGGCGATGTTGACCAACGCAAAAAGAACAATGCTGACTAAAAACAACATCGGGATGGCCTGAAGCAGACGGCGTATGATATATGTTCCCATACTCACTCCTATATACGGGGGGAGGTCCAAATAATGAACCTCCCCCTATTTAAACGAACGATAGTCTCTATGTTCTATTCTTCAAGCGTCCAATCTGCAATGTTCCAGGTCACAGGATCATTGGCTGAGGGGAGCACGCCTTTAAGCCGTAAAGAAATGCCATGCTGTTCCAGTGTTGAGAAGAGCAAAATCTGCGGCAGTTCAGCTTCAAGAATAGCTGCCATTTCACAGCCGACTTCTAGCCGGTACTCTTCATCCAGCGAATAGAATTCATCGATCCAGGCATCCATATCTTCGTTTACCCACCAACCGTAATTCCAATCGCTTCCGGAAGAATAGAAAGTCCAGATCTGGTCGGCTGGGTCGGTGCCGGCATAGCCGTCATCCCACATATCGAGTTCGAAGTTGCCGGCAATTTCAGTGCCGCCATCTTCTTCCTCAGCCCACATGATAGCGCCTTCGATGATCTGCAGTTCGGTAGCAATTCCAATCGATTTCCAGCTTTCAGCGATGAGCTGCTGCGACAATTCCAGGGGTTCGCCATATTCAGCGTAGATTGCGAATTCCATAGTCATCAGCGTGCCTTCTTCAGCGTTGGGGCAGCCGTGGCACTCATTGATACCATCACCATCGGTGTCTTCCCAGCCGGCTTCCTTCAACAGCGCGGCCGCGCCTTCCAGGTCATATTCTGGCCTGGGGATATCACATCCATTGAAAGGCGGTCGGAAAAAGTCGTTCCAGACCGGTACACCGTAACCGAGGAAAATATCATCGATGATCGTGTCTACATCAACTGCCATGCGCATAGCGCGCCGTACGTTTACATCTGAGAGGAATGGGTGTGGGGTTTCACGATCCCCTTTGACATACATGTTGGGGATCAATCTCATCACCCAGCGTTCCGTGGGCGATTTTGCATAGTTAGCGGCATTGCCTTCCTCTTTGTACACATCAGAAGCAGGCTCTGCCGGCCAGTAGTGAAGATCGGCATCGCCTTCGAGCAACATGGCTTGTTTGACGGGTTCTTCAGGAACAATCTGAACGATGATCTGGTCGATGGCCGGTTTGCCCTCTTCGTAATAGTTCTCATTTCTGACAAATGTCAGGTGATCATCGGCAACCCACTCTTCGAGGATATATGGGCCACTGCTCAGAGGCTGATCATCACAATTCCACTCGTAAAAACCCGCCTCAGCGTCACAGTAGTGCTCGGCATAGATGAAGACATCTTCTCCGCCAAACATTAGATCGTAAGCGGGAAATACCGTGTTAAAGGTAACCAGGACAGTGAAGTCATCAACCTTTTCAACCGAATCTGTGTAATCCATCGGCGCGTACCATGCTCCGGCATCTACCATGGCATTCCAGGTAAAGACGACATCATCTGCCGTGACCTGCTCGCCATCTGCCCAGTAGACATCCGCGCGCAGCTTCCAGGTGGCTGTCATCGTCCAGGCATCTTCATCGACAACCACACCGCCATTTTCGACGGTGGGAATCTCGGCTGCCAATTCCGGATAGAGGTTGCCATTGGGGTCAACTTCTGCCAGCGAGAGCATAACCAGTTCTCCCAAAGCCTGTTCGTACCCCGTGTCGGTATTAATACCATTGAATGCTACGGGATTGTCTGGGATCATAATTGTGATGCTGGTCTTTTCCATGACGGGTTCTTCTGCAGCCGGTTCTTCGGCAGCGGGTTCTTCGGCCGCCGGCTTTGGCGCGCAGCTCACAACGCTAACAATTATCATCAGCGTGATAAGCCCAAACACCAAGCCTTTTAGCCATTTTTTACTGTAGTTCATCTGAAACCTCCTTTAGGTATGTGTATGAACTATAAAAATAGGGTTTTTCACCAAAATTTATACCGGAGCATCTGCCAGGCGATAAGCCAGATTAACGGCGGAGATGGCATCTTCAGCATATCCATCTGCGCCAATCCTCTTCGCAAATTCGTCAGTCACAGGTGCCCCTCCGACCATAACTTTTACTTTTTGTCTCAAGCCAGCTTCGTCCAAAGCCTGGATGAGTTTTTCTTGCTGCAGCATAGTAGTTGTCAGCAGTGCTGACGCTCCGATGATAGTTGCATCAACTTCTTTTACCGCTTCAACAAAAGCCGATGCCGGCTGATCTACGCCAATATCCTTGACCCGGAAACCGTTCGCTGTCAACATGGTTCCAACCAGCGTCTTACCGATTTCATGCAAATCGCCTTGAACCGTTCCCAGAACCACAGTAGCGACAACATCGCGTTTCTGATCTCCGACAAGGGCAGGCTCGAGAATTTCCAAGGCATCCTTCATAGCATCAGCGCCGATGATCAGTTCAGGTAAATAGTATTCGCCACTGGCAAATAATTCACCCACTTTCTGGATCCCTTTTGTTAAACCTTTGGTGATGCAATCTAAAGGATCCAAACCCTGATCGAGGGCCTCTGTCGCAAGGGCGACGGCATCTTCCGGCTCTCCATCAATCACGGCCTGGGCCAACTTCTCAAACATATCTGACATAAAAAACCTCCTTATTAACAAATAAGAATAGCGATATCATTCAATCATGTTTGCAGATTTACAATCAATTTTCCAATTGTGCCTCCTCTGGGTGAGATGCAACGCACAAATATTCCAAGTGATACACCAACAAAAAAATGGAGAGTTTTATTTAATAAATAAAAAACCCAGGAAGAACAATTCACTCATCTCTGGGCTTTAGAACATTTGGGGGCATCCAGGTGTCAAAATCCTTAATTTTCAGAGGCAAAAGATAGGATTGGGTTCGGGTCACACCGGGTATCTTGCCTATCTTCTCCGATACAAAGTTGAACATTTCTTCGATACTGCGCACCCGTAATGAGATGCTGACGTCCGTTGCTCCGGTGGCACAAGCAACATACGTGACCTCGGGAAATTCGGCTGTTTTTCTTGCCACCTCGCGCACCCTTCCCGGTTCAACTTCGATGAAAACATCCGCCATCACATTGTACCCAACCGGCTCTGGGTTCACGATGGCTCGAACATTGATGATGCCTTTTTCGGTCAAGGTGTTGATTCGATTGGTCACTGTACGTGCGGACACATTCCCCAGCCGCCGAGCAATCTCGGTACTTGGCATGCGCCCTTCCTCGTTCAACAGCGCAATAATCTCCCAATCTGTGCAATCTGGTTTATCCATATGCCCCAACCAATGTTATTAGTTTATTTCATCTAAAATAACTGATTATTACCAAAATGTCAATACTAAACATAAATAATTACCATATTCGACACAATTTTTGATTATTACTGAATATAATGCAACTGATATGCTATAATGCAGATGATATAGTAACCGTGTTTCACTCTGAGCATCGTGTATCACGAAAACTATCAGCTGCACAATGGTTTACAACATCGTAATTTCCCTAACGAATTTAGTTGGATGCATCAATATGATGGGAAATCAACTCCCCTAACACCCAAATAAGTACATTGTACAGGAAAATAAATGTGAGAAACTTTTTTTCGATCCCCAACTCACATACCCTCAATCCAGAGGTTGTGAAGCACTTTAAACGTAACTTTTTTGCGAATATGTTGGATGCAGGATTCTGGTTTTTAGGTGACAGTTTTGCCGCGGCATATACAATCATGCCTGTATTTATGAGCACATTAACCGATTCACCGATATTGATTGGCATGATACCCGCCTTAGAAGGTGCAGGGTGGTTCTTGCCTCAATTATTCCTAGCCAAACATATAGAGGGTAAGAATCGACGATTACCGATGGTGCTTACAATGGGGATATTCGACCGGCTTCCCTTTTTGCTCCTCGCTATAGGAACATTTTTTATTCTCAAGATAGACTCAAAAGCTGCCATCATAATATTTCTATTGATCTATGGGATAAAAGTTTTCTCAGGTGGGCTGGTTGCATTACCCTGGCAGGAGTTGATAGCCACGGTTATACCTTTATCCCATCGAGGTCGCTATTGGGGACTCGCATTAATTCTAGGGAAACTACTGGGCGTGGTGGGCGCGATCATCACAGGATTGATGCTTTCCAATATTGCTTATCCTACTAATTATGCATTTATGTTTCTGGCCGGTTTTGTATGTGTGCTAATTTCATTAATATTCCTAAGCCTTACTATTGAACCCGAGATAAAGCGACAATCTTCAACAAATACCACCACTGTTTGGGGGCGGATAATCGAAATTTTTAGAGCAGACAGAAATTTTGCAATCTACTTGGTCAACCGGGGAGTTGTATTTTTAAGTTTTATGGGATTAGGATTTGTCACCGTTTATGGCTTGCAAAAATTTAATCTGCCAATTTCCTATTCTGCAATTTTTACAGGTGTGATGCTAACTTCCGAGATCGTTGGTTATGGTATTTGGGGAACCATTGGTGACAAAGATGGCTATAAGCGCGTCATAGAGTTTTGCAATCTTTTTTTGATATTAGGTTTGCTAATTCTCTTGTTTGTCAAATCTATATGGGGGCTGTTCATCGCATTTGCAATCATTAGCTTTGCCCACTCAGGAGAATACATCGCAGATCAGAATATAGCCATGGAATTTGGGGAAGAAGGGGAACGACCAACTTATATTGGGATGTCAAAAACTCTCACGGGACCAATCTTATTGATCGCGCCGATTATCGCTGGTGGATTGATAAAATTATGGGGATACCCAATCATGTTTTTGACCGCCTTGATCATTTCGATGATTGCCTTTGTTATCATTCGTTTCTTTGTAACAGAACCCAGACTCTCCCATTGATTCTCATTCCCCAAATATCGCTTCCGCCTCTATTTCGGCTGCTTCGAGAATATGATCCAACTCTGCAATAACATCATCGGGCAGCGGTTGTGGGTGATGAGTGGCTTCAATATGTTTAAATTTTTCCAGTGCAATTTCGCGTGGGTCACGCTGTTGACCTTCCTCTCCACGATTTCTTAGTAGCGTTGGCAATCTGAAATTGCGGATATGCGTTCGGGTGTGCTTCTGTGCTAGGAAGTGGCTGCGCGGCCCTACATCTCGAATTAAATCCAAAGCCAAATCAATTTCATCAAACCTTTTATTGTTTATCATTTCATAGACATGGAAGATGCTATCATGATCGAGGATTACCTCTTCGGGATAGAGCGTGGTCGCACTGCCAACCAAGCCCATCAACCCACATATATCCCCTCCAGCCATGGCGATCATCCCTGCCCCGAGTCCAACTTCATAACCCGATTGCCAACCCAGCTCAGGTGCGTCTCCACTTACCCGGGCACCCCCAAGACAGGGTAAATTCCAGGCATGGGCGAGTTGTTTCGCCATGATATAAGAGGGGGTTGGTACCTCACTGATATACCCGCCAGAACGAGGATCCATCAGCGATGTGAAAACGGCATGAAACACGGGCGCACCCGGAAATGCAAGCTGGATAAGCACCATGGCGCTAATCACTTCCGCATCGCCCATAATCAGCGCGGCTAAAGGCGTTGCCGGCGCAGTGGATCCCATAGTGGGCATGGCCATGAAGCTGATTGGGATGCCCGCTTCAGCATAAACAAGCGCAGCCTCGATGCCATGTTTATCATGACTTAGCGGAGATATTGTGCAAATATTGGCGCATATTGGTGGTCTCTTTATGCGGTTTTCAGTATTTCCGGCAACAACACTGGCCATTTCTACAATATAAGGAGCTAATCTCGGGTGCACCGTCGTCCCCCCGCGCACATGTTTAAGTGTGTTAATCAGGCCAGCATGACAATTGTGTAATGGTGCCGTTCGTCCATATTCCTTCGAGCTTACCATCGGCCAGAAGAAGCTGACCAACGGGAGCGCATCGCAAACACGCGCCATCATGGCGACATCATCCTTGCAAGATTCGCGCTTGGCGCGCGTTTCCAGGTCGATCACATGTACCCCGGTGCCATCGGTACAGAGATAGGATCGTTTTCCATCAAGGAAGAGGTCAAAACGCTCTTTGCGCCCTCCAAGGATGAAGGAGCGCGGCGCAGAAGCCATAGCTTTTTCCACCAATTCAGGCTGGAGACGCACAATTTCACTCTCTCTATCTACTTGTGCGCCATGCTCAGCAAAGATATCCAGAGCTTTGGACGAAGGAAAATGCACGCCAACATCATTTAAGAGCAGCAGCGTTTTAGCTTTCAACGTTTCAAGTTCAGCTTGAGTTAGTACTTCTGCCTTTATGGGAGAAACAAATGGGATGATATCGGGAGTTTTTGTAACCATTAAATCTCCTTAATTCGTTGCTATGATGACTCTACTGCAAAAAGCCACCAAGTAAGTTTCCCTCGTCTGGTAGTTTTTTCAGTGGAGTCTATGATGTAGCTTCAGATCCTCTGTGAGATTCTTGAAATTCCGCGAGGCATTTTTGGCAAACACAGGTTTTTCGGACTGCATCGCCAGGAATCTGTGCAAGCAATTCGTGGGGAAATTCTAACGATTCACACCAACATTCTGTGGCGTTGGGGTCGGCCGCGACAGCGCAATGGTTAGGTTCCCCACAAAGCGGGCATATTGCAGTGTTCGGTTTTTTTATTTTCCGGATTCCCTTAGCTGGGGTCATGATCAATTATCTTGTTTCTCCCATATCCACCTGGCGCCTCTGCCAAAAACTCCACGCAGACTCGTTGGGCCAGCATAAGCAATCGGATAATTAACAACATAGTGTTCGGTGAACTCGTTCGATTCGCCAGCCATCAGATCTGCGATGATGCGGCCAAACGTCTGCGTGGTTGGAACCCCTTCACTCAAGCCAACGCCATAATAGATATTCTTTTGATCTCCCATCACGCCCACGGATGGGCTTCGGTCTCCCAACATATAAGCTGTTGTGCCTCCCCAGGTATGCTCAATGCCTAACCCTTCTAGCTGGGGAAAAGATGTAAAGAGATCCTTAGTGATGGAATGGGTAAATGATTTATCGTTGCCGGAGCATAAAGCATCGTTGTCATAATACCCAAAACCACCCGCTCCACCCATAATAATCCGACTATCCCTGCTTAAAATCAAATAACTAAACATAGTACGCATGTCGGATAAACCCTGTCGATTACCCCACCCGATGGACTCTAGTTGTGTTTCATTGAGAGGCTCCGTAGCAATTTGAAAAACACTGATGGGGAAAACACGGTCCTTAAAGAAACCCAGTTTATGAGCATAAGCATTTAGGGCGATAACCAGGATGGGTGCACGAATATCCCCCAATTCGGTATCAATAAGATTGGTTTTACCGGGCGTAATGCGGGTGACAACGGTTCTTTCACGAACTTCAACGCCAACTTCTTCGACTACCCTTTTCATTTCACGGGCAAGTTTTGCCGGGTTGAGTATCGCGCCGTGCGGGTTATTCAGCCCAGCAATAAAACGAGAGGATCTGATTTCATTTCTAAGCTCTTCGCTTTGAAGGAGAGTCGAATCCAATCCAAAAGAATTCAGCCAGCTTTGAAACTCTTCCAGTTTTCGAATATGTTTTTCATTAAATGCGACTTCCAGCATCCCGTTCTCTTCCAAATCGCATTCAACGCCATGCTCCGAGATCATTCTCTTAATAAAATTAAGTCCGTAAAACGAAATTTCCAAATTTTTCTGGCGAACTTCGGGATTAACATTTCCTGTTTCCCCCAGCAGATCTGTCGCGATACAAAAACCACCGTTGCGCCCGCTGGCACCATATCCACAGCAAGCACCTTCCAGCAATACGATGTGCTTTTCAGGGAATTTTTGCTTTATATGGTACGCTGAAGAAAGGCCAGTAAACCCACCTCCCACAATGACTATGTCTGCTTTATGGCTACCCCTCAGCGGCTGATTGATTTTTTGGTTATCAAGATCAACAGTTTTGAACCAGTAGTTGTCTACATAATATTCATACAGGTCGGGCGGCCTGAGATTTCGACTTCGATTATTTGATTTTGAAAAATATTTCATAAAGTCCTCCTACTTCGATTTCACAACGCATTTATCAAATTAATGGATGGGTGAGAATCCCAGGTTATTTATCATCCACTTGACCCCTCGGCCAAACATGCCGCGCAAGATCCTGGGGCCGGCATACGGCAATTTCCGGTTGACAATAAAATGGTTGGTAAATTCGTTGGATTCACCCACCAAAAGATCTGCAATGATACGACCAAACGTTTGCGTAGAGGGAACGCCTTCACTAATACCAAAACCGTAATAGATATTCTTATGATCCCCCATCACACCCGCAGTTGGCACCTTTCCAATCGTAAAGGCATTTGTGCCACCCCAAGCATGTTCGATGCGCAATCCCTCCAATTGCGGGAAAAACAAGAATAAGTTTTCCTTGACACGCGATGTAACTGTTTTATCGTTTCCCGAGCTGATCGCATCATTTTCATAATAGGAAAATTCTCTTCCCCCCATCAGTATGCGTCCATCGGCAGTGGGAATACTGTAACTATACATAATTCTCTCATCGGATAATCCTTGTCGGTTCCCCCAACCAATCGATTCCCATTGTGCTTTACTAAGCGGTTCGGTAGCAATCTGATAAACATTCACCGGAAACACCCGATTCTGGAAAAATCCCAGTTTATGGGCATAGGCGTTGACAGCCAGAACCAGGATAGGTGCACGGATTTCACCTAATTCTGTATCGATATGGTGATCTTTCCCCGGAGTGATACGAGTGACAACGGACCGCTCGAAGATTTCGATATTATTCTGTTCGACGATTTGCTTCATCCCGCGAGCAAGTTTAGCTGGATTAAGAATGGCGCCTTGCGGCTCCGTCAATCCCGCAACAAAGAGCGGAGATTTGATTTCCTGCTTCAGCTCTTTCCCCTGGAGAATAGTCGAATCCAACTCAAACAATTTCAGGTAATCGCGGTATTCTTCCAGATCTTTGGTCTGCTTCTCATTTAAAGCAACAGACAACATCCCGTTTTCTTCCAAGTCACAATCGATGCCATATTCGGCAATCATTTTCTTGATGAAATTCAAACCGTAATAGGATACTTCCAAACTTTGCTGGCGAATTTCAGGGTCTGGTTGCTCCCAATCGAGTAAGCTGGTTGCTACGCAGAAGCCGCCATTGCGCCCACTGGCTCCATAGCCGCAGCTGGCTCCTTCAAGGATGACAATTTTCTTGTCAGGAAATCTTTGGCGAATATGATACGCAGAAGAAAGTCCGGTAAAGCCCCCGCCGACGATAACTACGTCCGCAGTGTGGCTACCGCGTAGAGGCGGATTGATTTTCTGGTTTTCCAGATCGATTGTCTTGAACCAGAAGTTGTCAACAAAATATTCGTAGAGGTCAGGTGGTCTGAGATTGTGCCCCCGGTTATGAAAACGAGAAAAATATTTCATCGCTCAACTCCCTTTAGCTGCGTACTCTCTCATTCTTCGGGTCATATATTGGGCGCAAGGAAGCCTTTGCGGGGAAGCGCTCGCCGGCGATATCGATTTCATATGAACCACTATTGATGAAATCATTTGTCGCACCGCCTTCATGATGGACAAAACCCATCCCCATAGCACCGCCAAGCGTAAAACCATAGGCGCCGGTTTGCAGGTATCCAACGTACTCCCCATCACGGTAGATGATCTCATTGCCGAAAAGCAGCGGCTCTGGGTCTTCGAGCAGGAATAAAACCATGCGATATTTGAGCGGACCGCTTTGCTTGTGTCGCAAAAGCGCTTCTCTACCAATGAAGCCCCCCGGCTTGTCAAATTTGACTGCCCAACCCAGACCAGCCTCCAGGGGAGTATCTTCACTATCCATATCATGGCCGTATTCACGATAAGCCTTCTCAATCCTCAAAGAATTGAGCGCCTGAAAACCAGCGTGCCTCAACCCCAAATCTTGACCAGCTTCTACGACGGCTTCGTAAACATGCGCAGAGAATTCAGCTGGTACATAGAATTCGAAGCCCAACTCGCCCTCATAGGTCACTCGCATGACCTGAACCACAGCATACCCGATATCAATATTTTGAGCCGTCATGTAGGGGAAAGCATCTTTGGAAACATTTGCCGTCGTCAACCGACTGACAAGCTGGCGCGATTTGGGGCCCTGGATGTTCATCAGCGTGTACCCCGACGTTACGTCGGTGACAATCGCATGCGCATCTTTGGGGATATGTTTGTCCAGCCACATCAGATCATGGCCGTAGAAATCTCCGGCACTGACGATGAAATACTTATCCTCGGCCAGGCGAGTGACGGTTAGATCCGCTTCCATCCCGCCGCGCTCATTCAGCCACTGCGTGTAGACGACTTTGCCTTCGGGAACTGCAACATCATTGGCGCAGATTTTATTGAGCACTCGCTCCGCGTCCCTCCCTTGAACCAGGAATTTCGACATGGATGTAACATCCATGATGATCACATCTTCGCGGCAGGCGCGATGCTCGTCGGCATGATATTCAAACCAGTTCTGCCGCCCCCAAGAATACTCTTCGATCTTAGCTTCAACCCCAGGAGGCGCGTACCAGTCGGGGATTTCCCAACCCATGCCATCCACAAAGAAAGCGCCCGCTTTGGCCAATTGATCGTGGATCGCCGTTCTGCGCACATTCCTAGCCGTTTCATGTGCAGTGTTGGGATAAAAAAGTTTGTACTGCAGCCCTAAGGTTTCCACCGTGCGATCCGTCAAGAATTTCTGCGTGCTCTGGAAGGGGAAGCAGCGGGCGATATCGAAATCTAGAGAATCTACTGGACAATAACCATCCACAATCCATTGGGCCATAATCTTACCTACCCCACCCCCTTGCAAAATACCCAAAGAGTTCAGACCCGCCGCAACGTAGAAATTCTCCAAATCAGGCGCTTCTCCCATTAGTGGACCCCCATCGGGGGTGAAGCTTTCCGGTCCACAGAAGAATTTATGGATGCCCGCATTCTTGAGGATGGGAATTCGTTCCATGGCGATCTCGATATAAGGCATCATGCGATCCCAATCTGGTTTGATCTCTCCAAAGGAAAAGTCCTTGGGGATGCCGTCCATACCCCAGGGAGCAGCGACCGGCTCAAAAAAGCCGACCAACAGACCCCCCACCTCTTCCCTAAAATACGAGTAGCGGCCAAAATCTTCAATGATCGGCAAATCGGGGTGCACGCCTTCAATGGGTTCAGTGAGTAAATAATAGTGTTCTGCTGCCTGTAAGGGCACATTGACCCCGGCCAGCTTGCCTAATTCACGACCCCACATCCCGGCACAATTGACCACGTACTCTGTCTCTATTACACCTTTATTTGTGACTACACCTGTAACGCGTCCGTTTTCTTTATTGATTCCGATGACTTCGGTATCTTCGAAAATCTTGGCGCCGCCCATACGGGCGCCTTTCGCCAAAGCCATGGTGAAGTCAACGGGGTTAGCGCGTCCGTCTTCCGGCGTAAAAAATCCGGCAAGTACATCGCTGGTATCTGCCAGCGGCCACATCTCTTTGACTTCTTTTGGTGAGATTTCTTGATAATTGATGCCGTGTTTTCGTGCCGCAACAGCCATCCGGCGTCTTTCTTCCAACCAATCAGGCGTACAGGCTAACTGTAAGTATCCGATGTCTTTAAACCCTGTGGATTGGCCGGTCTCTGCCTCCAGACTTTTTATTAATTCGCGGGTGTAGGTCACCATCTCGATATATTGTTCATCTCCGCTGGGTGTTACGACCAGACCTGCGGCGTGCCAGGTGGTCCCCGAGGTGAGTTCTTTACGTTCTAAGAGCAAGACATCATTCCACCCTAATTTTGTCAGATGGTAGGCAACGCTGCAGCCAATCACACCCCCACCGATGATCACTACTTGTGCATGCGTTGGAAGGTTGCCTGACAAGGTTGATGATGATTGATTAATGGTCATGGATACCTCCTGCGTTGGCAGAATATTCTTTATCGGAGTTGCTGGAAAATTCACGGATTCGAAATTGGAAGCAGTATACCATATAAAAATGTCGATTTTGCAATAAATAATGTGTTTTTATGCAGATTTGGTATTTTTTTCTTGATTTTTCTTCCTGATTGTGATATATTGCCACAAATAATTGCGAAATCGAGGGCGTTATGCAAGATATCAAACTCAAAGGGCAGGCAAAAATTGATGATGTTGATCTTCAAATCATCAAAATATTAAGTGAAGACGGCAGAACGCCATTTGCACAAATAGCAAAACAATTGGGGGTTTCTACTGGCACAATCCGTCAACGATATCATCGCCTGGTAAATGAAGGTGTTCTCCAAATTGTAGCTGTCACAAATCATCTTTTGATGGGATTTGCCACCATGGCGCAGATTGGTGTCAAGGCAGAAGTAAATCGCTTGGAAGAAATTGCTGACGAGATAGCAGCATTTGAAGAAGTAATCTACTTGGTATTGGTAACGGGTAGTTATGATCTACATGTCGAAGTGGTTTGCAGAGATAAAACGCACCTATTGAATTTTCTTTCCAAAAAACTTCATGCCGTTGAGGGCGTTAAAGAAGCTGAAACATTTATGTACTTACGTATCGCCAAAGAGAATTATGGCTGGGCAGGGAAATTAGGAGAAAGCCAACTCAATGGAGGTGAATAAATCATCTGATCAAAATAAACCTTTGCGGAGATGCCAAAGATCCATTTTGGCTTGCTTAATTTGTCAGAATATTTACCCTATACATACGGAAATTGAATAAAGGAGAGCTATTTCCATGCCTATCCCCAAAGAAATTCTTTACCTGACCGAAGACGATGTCCAGCAAACTTTGACCGTGGCCGAGGCAGTCGATTTAGCAGAGAAAGGCATCAAGGAAGATGCTGCCGGCAACGTCGAGGGCGACAAGTTCTATATGAATGTCAATGACGACGGCTTTATCAAACCATTTTCTGGCTATATCGCAGGGGAGGAATATGCCTTTGTCAAATCTTTCAGCTATTTCCCCGGCAACCCGAAGAAATACAATCGGCCGACCACTGCCTCCCAAGTTATCCTGGTCGACTATGAGACAGGGCTCCCGGCGTGCTTTATGGGGGCTGATTGGGTAACAGGCTTAAAGACGGCATCATCAACAGCCGTGACGACAGCTTATCTAGCCCGTCCAGAATCAGACACCGTGACGATTTTTGGAGCAGGAACATTGGGCCGGCTTCACCTGAAGGCTTTGGCTGAACGTTTTGGGCTCAAGCAAGCCTATTTTGTGGATATTGTTGCTGAAGTTGCTCAATCTTGCGCGGCAGATCTTGAAGCGGAATTGGGCTTCTCTGTCGAAGCTGTCTCTCTGGAAGATAGAGAGGCTGCTGTAAGAAAATCGGATATAGTGTTCACGGTGACCACGGGAAGTCAAGAACTTGTTTATTTAGATTGGCTAAAACCGGGAACGTTTGTTGCCCGCTTAGGTTCCTATCAAGAAGTGGCATTTGACGTCATCACCGGAGCCGATAAAGTTGTCTTAGACCGCTGGAAGTACGTCAGCCCTAGAATTCCTGAGGTGATCCAATTGATTAAAGATGGTAAATTTAGCCAGGAGAGTGTCTATGCCGAATGGCCCGACATCGTGGCCGGGAAAGTACCGGGACGCGAATCCGATGACGAGATCATCGTCTTTATCGCACTGGGCATTTGGGGCGAATATGCTGCTATCCTGCCGGAGGTCTTCCGAAAAGCCAAAGCCAAGGGCCTGGGTCGCTGGCTGCCGTTTTGATTCCATGAAATATTCAACACTGTGATCATAAACCACAGAAAACACGGAGAATCTTAGACCATTTCATTTTTAAAATATTTCCGCGAACTCCACCTCTCGGTGGTGAAATAAGAACACAATTCCTCTACTGAAGGTGTTCCCCAATATATAAAGCGAGGCAATATATGAGCAAAGATATTAACACCCTGACGGCTGAAGAAATCGTTCAACTCAGTAAAGAATACACCTTCTTTTCCTGGGCGATTCAGTCTCAGGTCAATCCCATCCCTGTAACCAAGTCCGAGGGTGTCTATTTTTGGGATGCAGACGGAAAGCGATACCTGGATTTTTCCTCCCAATTGATGAATCAAAATATCGGCAATCAGCACCCCAAGGTGGTCAAGGCCATACAGGACCAGGCCGCGCAGTTGTGTTTTGTCCATCCAGGCAACGCAACGGGGCCCCGCGGCCTGCTGGGAAAGAAACTGGCCGAAGTAACCCCTGGAAAACTAAAGAAGAGCTTTTTTGCCCTGGGTGGTGCCGAAGCCAATGAAAATGCTATTAAGATCGCCCGCTTCTATACCGGGCGCCACAAGATTTTGGCGCGCTACCGCTCCTATCATGGCGCCACGCATGGAGCCGTAGCGCTGACCGGCGACTACCGCCGTAATGCGGTTGAACCGGCCATGCCTGGGACAGCTCATTTCCTCGATCCATATTGCTACCGCTGTCCTTTTGGGCAGAAGATAGAATCATGCAAACGAGAATGTATCTCCCATGTCGAAGAGATCATCCAATATGAAGGCCCGGACAAGATCGCCGCCATCATCATGGAAGGTGTTACCGGCTCCAATGGGCTGATCGTCCCACCCGATGACTATTGGCCCGCTGTTCGAGAGCTCTGTGATAAATACGGTATTTTGCTGATCTCCGACGAAGTGATGAGCGGCTGGGGACGCACGGGCAAATGGTTCGCGGTCGATAACTGGGATGTGGAACCAGATATCATCACAACAGCAAAAGGGATTACATCTGGCTATGTGCCGCTGGGGGCTGTGATCGTCTCAGAAGAGATTGCCAACCACTTCGAAGATAAGTACCTTTATGCGGGCCTCACCTACAGCGGACATGCGCTGGCCTGTGCTGCCGCACTGGCTACGATTGATGTCTATGCAGAGGATGGCTTACTTGAAAATGCCACAACATTAGGCAAATACTTGGGTGAAGCGCTCGAAGATATTAAAGAGCGCCATTCTTCGGTAGGCGATGTGCGCTACATTGGTCTGTTCTCCACAATCGAGTTGGTAGAAAATCGTGAGACGAAAAAACCCTTCTCAGCCGCAGTGATGGCTGATGTAAAGAAGACATTACTGGATAATGGCCTATTTACATTCATTATGGTGAAAGATATTGGTACAATGATTTTTGTTGTTCCCCCCCTATGCATCACCAAAGAACAAATTGATGAAGGCCTGACTCTGGTTGAAAAAGCTTTGGAAGTATCAGATAGAAAGGTGAATTAATATGAAGATTTTGAATTACGTTAATAGTGAATGGGTAGAACCGAAGGTAAGTGAGTATGCAGATGTCATCAACCCGGCAACGGGCGATGTGATCACCAAGACACCCCTGTGCGGGAAATTGGAAGTTGATGCAGCAACCAAAGCTGCTACCGAGGCATTCCCGGCCTGGCGGGAGACCCCGGTAAATGATCGCATCAAGTATTTATTTAAGTTGCGCGATTTGCTGATTGCTAACCATGATGAGATTGGCCGTATTATCTCAACTGAATGTGGCAAGACCTTCGGTGAAGCCAAAGCCGAAATGGTGCGTGCCATCGAGAACGTGGAAGTGGCCTGCGGAATGCCAATGATGATGAAGGGCGAAATTGCAGAAGATATTGCCCCAGGCATTGACGAGATCATGCTGCGCCAACCTTTGGGCGTGTGTGCCACCATCGCACCATTCAACTTCCCCGGCATGATCACATTTTGGTATCTGCCGTATGCGCTGGCAACGGGCAATACGTATATCGTCAAGCCTTCCGAAAGAGTCCCTATGACCATGCAGTTTATCTTCGAGCTGATCGAACAGGTCGGCTTCCCGAAGGGCGTCGTCAACATGGTGCATGGCTCGAAAGATGCGGTAAATGCAATTCTTGATCATCCCGAAATTCGGGCGGTCACTTTTGTTGGTTCAACCAATGTAGCCAAGTACGTTTATCGCCGCGCCGCGGAGAATGGCAAACGGGTTCAGGCTCAGGGTGGAGCTAAGAATCCAGTTATCATCCTACCGGATGCCGACATGGAAATGACCACCCAAATTGTTGCCGATTCAGCTTTTGGCTGCGCAGGACAGCGCTGCCTGGCGGTATCGTTGGCTGTAACGGTTGGCGAAGCGCGCAACAGCTTCAACGAGATGATCTGTGATGCGGCATCCAGCCGCGTGGTCGGCAATGGGCTTGATGCTGAGGTAGAGATGGGGCCAGTCATCAACCAGAGCAGTAAAGAAAACATTGAACAATTGATCGGGCTGGGAACCACAGAGGGGGCTTCTGCGCTTGTTGATGGGCGCGGGACTACGATCAAGGGATATGAAGGCGGTAGCTTTGTGCGCCCAACCGTGCTTTCCGATGTGCAGCCCAATAGTGAGATCTGGAAAACGGAGATATTCGGTCCAGTGTTGAGCATGATGCACGTGAAAACAATCGAAGATGCTATTGAGCTGGCGAACAGTCATGTATATGGCAATCAGGCCAGCCTATTCACATCAAGTGGGGCAGCGGCTCGCAAGTTCCGCTATGAAGTGGAGGCTGGCAATGTGGGCATCAATATCGGCGTAGCCGCTCCAATGGCATTCTTCCCCTTTAGTGGTTGGAAGGAATCATTCTTTGGCGATATGCACGGCCAGGGTATGGACGCGGTCGAATTCTTCACCCAAAAGAAAGTCGTCATCGAGCGCTGGCCAAAGGAATGGTCGCGAAAATTCTAGGAGACATCAAGGAGACATAATGCACTCTGAGACGCCGGATATCATCTCGATCTCATCCCACCACAAAATCGACGTTCTGAGCAAGTCAGAATTGGAGACGTTGAAGAATGGCACCTTGCAGCTCTTATCGGAAACAGGTGTATATTTCCCAAGCCAAAAAGCGTTGACGATCTTTGCTGATCACGGGGCCAACGTGGATTGGGACACCAAGATTGTACGCATTCAGCCCGATTTGGTAAAAAAGGCCATGGGGACCGCACCGCGCAGTTTTGTGTTGGGCGGCCGTGAAGAACGCTTTGACTTGACACTTGATGGTTCGAACTCTTATCTCTGTACCGATGGATGTGGGGTTCATGTCATTGACCCGAAGACTCGCGAAAAACGCGCTTCCCAAAAAGCAGATGTTGCTATGATGGCGCGCGTCAGTGATGCCATACCCATGGTCAGTTTTTTCTGGCCAATGGTGAGCGCCCAAGATTTCGGAAAAGCCGCGCCTTTGCACGAATGCCATGCCGGATTAACCAATACTTTGAAACATGTGCGCGGCGGCACTACTGTTCATCCCGAGCTTGCTCCATCCATTGTCGAAATGGCCAGCGTAGTTTCTGGAAGTGAAACCGAGAGACGCCTCAGACCACCCGTCTGTGCCAACATTTGTACTATCGCACCGTTAGCTCAAGATGGTCACGGTATCGAAACTGCGTTGATTTACGCGGACGCAGGCATTCCGACCAGTTTTATGGCTATGCCCAATATGGGTTCAACAGCCCCTGCATCCGTACTCGGTGCTTTGGTCATGGGCGATGCTGAAGTCATCAGTGCCATGGTATTAATGCAACTGGCTTCCCCAGGTGCGCCGGTTTTCCACTCGATTATTACTTCGCTGATGGATCCGCGTACGGGCGGGTATATCGGAGATGTGCCCTTGCCAGTTTCGTTGATAGCAGTTCAGCTTGCTCACGCCTGGGATGTGCCCAGTTTGGGGGGTGGGTCGTTCAGCAGTGATGCTTCTGATATCGGCTGGCAATCCGCCTTCGAAGCAGGTTTTGGCTCAGTACAGATTCCTTTAGCCGGCGGTGAGATTTGCGGCTATATGGGATTGATGGGTTCTTCGATGATTATCTACCCTGAACAAATCATTCTCGACGCCGAGATCGCTATGAATGTTTATGATACATACAAAGAATTTGAATTCAAAGATCTGGATGTTTCCCTAAATGTGATCAAAGCAGTGGGTCCAGGCGGCCACTACCTACGCGAAAAACATACGCGTAAGCATTTGCGTGATTTTCACATTTCGCCTATCTTCCGCCAACTCGACGCGGAAGGTAATTTGTGGCAACCTCGTGAGATGGCAATTGAGGAATTCAACAAGATCTATGATTCTCACCAGCCTGAGCCTTTGCCCGATCAAGCACTAAAAGAGATGGATAAGATCTTGGCGTCAGCAGACCAGGCGGCTAAAAACCTAAAGGATTAATATGCCGGAAAAACAGACAGAGGAAAGAACGAATAGCAAAATTCCTTCGCAAGCTCGGGTCGTGATCATAGGCGGTGGTGTGATTGGGTGCAGTACTGCCTACCATCTCGCAAAACTCGGCTGGAAAGAGATTGTCCTCTTAGAACGCGCCCAGCTCACCGCCGGAACCACCTGGCATGCAGCAGGCTTGGTAGAGGCGGGTGGCTTTTTCGACGCAACTTCGGTTGAAATGGCAAAATATACCCTGGATCTATATAGCTCTCTGGAAAAAGAAACAGGATTGGCAACGGGCTATAAAGATGTGGGGATGATTAATTTAGCCACCTCGCCCGATAGGCTGGAAGAATTACGTCGGGTTGCCGCTTTTGATCGCCATTTTGGCGTTGCGATGGAAGAAATAACCCCCAATCAAATTAAGGAAATCTGGCCGCTAGCCTATACTGACGATATTCTGGCAGGTTTCTATACTCCCAGCGATGGCCGCGTTAATCCCATCGATGTAACGATGGCGTTGGCCAGAGGCGCACGCATGGGCGGCGTCCAGATTTTCGAAGAAACTACTGTTACCGACATCACGAAAGAAGATCAGCGGGTATCCGCAATCATCACCGATAAGGGCGAGATCCAGGCCGAGTATGTAGTCAATTGTGCAGGGATGTGGGCACACCAGATCGGCAAGTTAGCGGGTGTCAATATTCCTTTGCAGCCCACAGAACATTACTACTTAATCACCGAGTCGATTGAGGGCATAAATCCGAAATTGCCCGTTTTGGTTGACCTGGATAAATACGCCTACTACCGTGAAGAAGTGGGGGGCGTGTTGTTCGGCCTGTTCGAGCCTGTGGCAGCCCCATGGGCGCTGGATGGCATCCCAAAGAACTTCACTTTTGGCGAAATCAATCCCGATTGGGACCGCATGATGCCATATATTGAAGAAGCCATGCAGCGAATTCCAGCGCTGGAAAATGCTGGTATTCACAAATTCTTCTGCGGGCCAGAGAGTTTTACGCCAGATTTAGGCCCCATGATGGGATTGGTGCCAGAATTAGATAATTTCTATGTTGCGGCGGGCTTCAATTCCCTTGGTATTCTCATGGGCGGCGGAGCTGGGAAAGTGATGGCTCAGTGGATTGTCGATGGTGTGCCAGATGTCGATGTCACCGAGATCGATATTGCCCGTATGCTACCTTACCAAAACACACCTACATATTTAAAAGACCGTGCAGTGGAATTGCTTGGGTTAATATTCGAAGATGGATACCCAAATAAGCACTTTAAAACCGCCCGCAATGTGCGCAAATCCGCCTTCCATAACAGATTGGTCGAAGCCGGCGCTTACTTTGGTGAATATGCCGGCTGGGAATACCCGGACTGGTTCGCCCCCAAAGGGGTTGAACCTAAAGTTGAATATTCCTGGGGGCGGCAGAACTGGTTCGAGTACAGCGCTGCTGAGCATCATGCCACTCGTGAAAACGTCACCATGCTGGACTATTCGGTGATGGGCAAAATCCTGGTACAGGGTCGCGATGTAGAAAAATATCTCAACCGCATCTGTGCCAATAATGTGGCCGTACCCGTGGGCAAAGTTGTCTACACCCAATGGTGTAATGAAACTGGCACCATAGAGGCCGATCTAACCGTCACGCGCCTGGCCGAAGATCAATTTCTGATCCTAACCGGGGATGGCACCATGACAGCAGTGCTGGCCTGGTTGAGACGCCACATCCCCGCGGATGCGCACGCTTTCGTAACCAATATCTCTTCGGCATATAGCGTGCTCAATATACAGGGACCTAAATCGCGTGAATTTTTGAGCAGTATCACGCATACAGATTTATCCAATGAAGCCTTCCCTTTTCTCACTATGCAAGAAATTGACATCGGCTACGCACTTGTCAAAGCTATCCGAGTGACCTATGTGGGCGAATTGGGTTGGGAGCTTTACATCCCAACAGAGTTTTCATTGCATGTTTTCGACACCCTCGTGAAATCGGGAGCCGATTTCGGGCTCAAACACATTGGGTTACAGGCACTCAATACACTGCGCTTAGAGAAAGCCTATCGCGATTATGGCGGCGATATCGATAATACCGATACGCCTTTGGAAGCTGGCTTAGGATACTTCGTGGACTTCGATAAACCCGGCGGGTTCATTGGGCGAGAGGCGCTGCTGAAACTGAAAGAATCCGGCTACAGATATCGCATGCCGCAGTTCCTGCTCGAGGATCCAGAACCCATGCTGTATTACGGTGAGATCATCTACCGAGATAGTGTGCCCGTCGGCTATATTATGGCAGGCGGTTATGGCCACACATTAGGTGCATCCGTCGGTGTCGGTCCGGTTGAGAATGAGGGAGAAACCGTCAGTGTTGATTACATCAAGAGCGGATCCTATGAAATTGACATTGCGGGAGTGCGCTATCCTGCAAAAGTGTCTCTCAGACCATTGTATGATCCCAAGCTTCTAAGGGTCCGCTGCTGATTGACTGACAAATCTGCATTTTTCACCACAGAGACATAGAGAACACGGAGAATCTCTGTGTTTTCACCGAGAAAACTCCGTAAACTTCGTGTCCCAGTGGTAAAAACTGTGCAGCTTATTAATTTTGTTTGTCAACTGGGAGTCAATGTTTGCTCGTTTATAGAGATAAGGAAGGATAGACATGTCAGCTGAAGAAAAGAAACGCCTGATTAAACTATTAGCCAAGGCCCACATTGCGACCCGTGCAACCTTGGATGAAGTCGATCTGGAAATGCCCGTATTCACCGATTCGGGTTGGAGGATCAGGGATATTATTGGGCATATTGCGACTTGGGATCAGGAGACAGCTAAATCCTTGCGCGCGTATCAGGAAGGGTCAGAATATTCAATCCCCGATCTAGACGAGGAAGAAACTGAATATAATGAAAGAGCTGTTGTAGAGCAGAAAAAGTTATCTACTCAGCAAATCTTAGCTGAGTGGGAACAAGCCCATGGTGAATTGAAGAAAGCTGTTCAGGAAATTCCCGAAGATCAGTTTCCCGGAGATATGCTCTATCCTTGGGGGGATGAACGCGGCAGCATCGCCACATTGGTTGAATATATGATCGAACATGCTGTAGAACACCAAGACGAAATCATCAAAGCCTTGCAAGAATCGGGGAAGGGCTAATATTGCCGTGTTGCTTAGAATGAAACAAGTCTGCCCAATTATTTAAAGTTAGGCAGACTTGTATTAAGAAAGGATTATCAATAATGGCTGAAAATGACCGCCAACTTGGCAGCGTGAAAATGGTCCAAGTGCAACCGAACGGGTTGATCATTGAAACACCTTCAGGCTACTTTTACGACGTCACCAGGCGCGTCGAAGTAGAACGCTTGCTGATCTCATCCTTAGGCATCGAGGCAATCACCCCTGAGGGAGAGCATGTACTCGATATTCACCACATCAACCACCCTGATAAAGCCTATGATGATGACGATCTTGTATCCATTGGCTTTACATCTCATTATGATGCAATGAGAGAACGTTTTGGGGAACACATGGTCGATGGTAGCGCCGGTGAAAACATCATTATCGAATATGCCGAGGAAGTTTGGGTGGAGGATCTCGGGGGGCAGATCGCCATCGAGAGCGCGGAGACCGGGCAAAGAGCGCTGTTAGATTTTGTCAGTTTCGCCCCTCCGTGCGAGGAGTTCAGCCACTTTGTTGCCAAGAGTCAGCATGAACGTCTTCCTGCGACAGAGTTAAAAGCCACACTCCAATTTCTTAATAATGGCCGGCGTGGCTTCTTACTCGTTTTGAGTGAGGGTCAAGAAACAGTCACGGTACAGCCAGAAGATGGTGTGTTTGTAGTTGGTGAAAGGGAATAGGATGAAAGCAAACCTGGTTCTAAAAAACGCTGCTGTCTACACTGTCGATTCAGATCTCAGTTGGGCTCAGGCCATTGCGATTGCCGATAGAAAAATACTCTTTGTCGGTTCGAATACTGATGTCGAAGCATATATCGGTCCGGATACAACTGTGATCGATCTGGATGGCAAAATGGTTCTGCCAGCTTTTGTGGACAGCCACATGCACCCCGCCCAAAGCGCACATATATACCAGTACGGATTGGGTCTCTTTGATGTAACCGGCGAGGATCAAATCCAGGCCTATCTCAACGCTGTACGTCAATATGCCGCAAAGAATTCAGATGCGCCATGGATCGTTGGCGGCGGTTATTCGCGCTCTGCATTTGATGAAATTGGCCCTCGCAAAGAGTGGCTGGACGAGATTGACTCTGTGCGGCCGATTGTCATTACATCCACAGACGGTCACTCAATGTGGGTCAACTCGAAAGCTCTTGAAATCGCCAATATTGACAAAGACACCCCACAACCCCAGGAAGGCGTAATAAAACACGACCCCAAAACCAGTGAGCCATCTGGGTTGCTCCAGGAACCAGGGGCCATGAACCTTGTCGCCCAACATATCCCAGAACCTCCAAAGGAACAAATCAAGAATTCGCTGCTTTGGCTACAGGGATGGCTTAACGCAAAGGGGATCACAACTGTCCACGAGGCCATGTTGGGTATCGAGGAACACCATATCATTGAAGCTTATGATGAACTCGCTCAAGATGGAAAGTTGACCGTACGCTATCGCGCCTCCTGGAACATTTCACCGGAAGGCGACGTTGCCGCACAGATCGATCAGGGGAAAGCACTGTCCAAGAGATTTACTCACCCACATTTCAAGGCGCATTCTTTCAAATTTTTTGCGGATCATGTTACCGAGGAAGAAACCGGATTGTTGCTGGAACCATACGCGCACCGGGACGATGACTGGTATGGCATCAAGGTTTGGGGTGATGATATTCTTCAAGATGCGTTCTCGCAAATTGATTCTGCGGGGTATCAGATCCACGTTCATGTGATAGGAGATGCTGCCGCGCAATACACCCTGGATGCGCTTGAATTCACCCAAGATGTGAATGGGAAGCGGGATGCGCGGCATTCATTCGCCCATCTGCAATTGGCGCGGCCGAAAGACATTAAACGCATGGGCGACCTGGGCATCAGCGTTCACACGAGTCCCTACTGGATGATCATCGACGATTATTTCTGGAAATTGAACCTGCCATATCTGGGGCACGAACGGGCTTTTTACCAACAGTATCCGTTCAATAGTCTATTCAAAGCTGGGGTTAACGTAACCATTGCCAGCGATTTCTTTGTCACCGAACCAGAACCCTTGGTAGCGATTTATTGTGGCATGACCCGCAGAATGCCTCAGCTCGTGTTTGATCGGGATTATGGGGGGAAATCCAACTATCGCTCGATATCCGATCCTGATGCTGAACTGAAACCCGGTGATTTAGGGGTGTTGCCACCGCTTGATGAACGGGCGAGTCTCAAAGATATGCTTGTGGCTTCGACCCTAAATGGCGCCTATGCGAATTTTCTCAATGAAGACATCGGTTCTATCGAGGTGGGAAAATTGGCCGATCTGGTCGTTCTTGATCAAAATCTATTTGAGATCGATATCGAAGAGATACCTACTACCCAAATTGAAATGACCTTTTTTGAGGGGCAATTGGTTCATTCAACAGAATAATCTTAGGAGAAGATCATGAAACTACCTGTCATAAAACAAGCCATGGAACAAGTTTTAGAAGATACGGGTGTGCATCCCCAAGCCTTGGAAGACACAGCACCATCAACAGCCTGGATGGAGATATTTGCTGATGATGCCGGGCGCGATGCCGGGATTTGGCAGTGCTCCCCAGGGAAATATCGTATGGAAAGGGAAAGCGACGAATTTTGCTTTATCTTGCAGGGGCATTGGAAGCTGATCGGGGATGAAGGCGATGAATATGAGGTTAAAGCCGGGGATGCCCTATATTTGCGCAAGGGCTGGTGCGGCACCAGTCATGTGATTGAAACCATTCGCAAAGTTTATATGGCCTGTTAATTATTGCCTGTTTTGCAAGTACTTCAAAAAATTTATTAAGGGCACCAACCTGCCTAGGACGTGAGCTCCACCAAGGCGAAGAATCTAACCATACGGAGTTCCAGATCCTTCGCTTCGCTCAGGATGACAATCTTAAGAGAAATAATTACTCATGGCATTAATTTGGTGCGACTTCCGAAGTTTTCCTTTGTTCTTGTGCATCTAAAATCGATGATCAAGCATTGGATATCTGATCAAAAAAAGGAAACCTGGCCATCGAAAAGCTAAACTTCTTGAAGAAGTTTAGCTTTTTATTTTGTTTTACGTACCAAGTTCTTTTTCAGCCGCTTGCAAGATTTTATTTAATTCCTTCTGTTGATTACTGCTGAGGGGTTCAGGTTGGTGTTCAGACAAAATACGATCAAATTCAGCTCTGGCTCGCTGGCGAATATCTGGTAATGGGGAAGCATCCATCGATGGCAAAGGGTGAGTCAATTTGGGAATCCAACGCTGGCGAAGATGTTTTCGGGTATGTTTCTGCGCCAGGTAATGCTCATCGGAACCGACCGCAGCAATCACATCCAACCCCAAACCCTTGGGAGTGGTATCCAAACCCTGGCCCAGGATGCGGTTGGTGTGATAGATCTCATCATCGAAGATGATTTGTTCGGGGACAAGTAATGTTGAGGCTTTCAGCATCCCCAATCCAATCGTAATATCTGTCCCTGACAGGGCGCTCATCAACGCGGTATAGACGCTGTCCCGCCCCAACTGCCAGGTGTCCGGCTCGGGGGCGTCGACTCCAAATGTCCCAGCAAGAGAGGGCACGCCCCAATCGTGGGCCATCTGTACCGCAGCCGCATTGCAAAGATATTTCTCAGGCGAACTGACAATATAATCCGCCGATTGGGGATTCATACCTGAAACTAACAAGGCCTGGAAGACTGGTGCTCCCGGGGAGACTAACTGCATTAGCACCATAGCACTGACAGCCTCAGCGTTACCGACAACCAAAGCCCCTCCCGGGACTGCAGGAGCCGTAGAGCCCATATTGGGCATGCCCATAAAGCCAACGGGAATACCTGCGGCTGCGAACACCATGGCACCTTCAATGCCTTCTTTATCCTGTCCCAATGGAGCTATGGTACAAACCAGGCTCGAGAGGGGCGGCTGTTCCCGGAGGGTTTGCATGTCTCCAGCGATCACCGTAGCCATTTCAACAGCGTATCGAGCCATCGGCTCGCCCATGACCGTTTCAGTCTGAACGTGCTTAGTCAGATTATTGAAGGCGGCATCCATCTCATGAAGAGGTGCTAACTTCCCATAATCTTGAGCGCTGACCATCGGCCAGAAGAATGCAATCGAGGAGAGATAATCGGACACACGCGCCATTTTGGCAACATCTTCTTTGCAAGAAAGCCGCCGCTCTCCGGTTTCGAAATCGACGGTTTCATGACCACAGCCATCCGTGGCGAAATACGAATTTCCGCTTCCAAGATGCAAATCCGTTCCTTCTGCGCGCCCAGATAGAAGGTATTGGCGCGGCGCTTTCGTAATAGCATCCAACACAAACTCTGGGGACATGCGCACGATGCTGCTCTCGAAGTCGACCTGCGCGCCATGCTCGGCAAAGGTTTTCAGCGCTTTCTCTGAAGGAAATTTCACACCAACTTCGGCTAAAACATGCAGCGTAGCCGTTTTGATCTCCGCCAATTGATCGGGAGTCAAAACTTCAAGATGGATTTTTGATTGAATAGGTTCAATGGTAATCATCTTCACTCGCTTCAATTATCCGTGTAAATGCTCCAAGCTGCCAACTTTCAATTTTCGATCCTGAGCGGAGACGCTTCATCACTGCCCTTCGACTATGCTTCGGTCTGCTCAGGGAATAAAGGTCGATACCCATCAATTCAGTCGTCGCAGTCGAAGGGTGGTTTAGCATGTGGCAACGTGGAGTTGAATATTTTCATTTATTCAGGGCAAAATCTGGTGCCAGATGTTTACGTAATATCCGTTCGATCTCCGCTTCTACCTCTGCAGGCAAGCAAAGTGGCTGGTGAGAGACCAGGATGTCTTTAGCTTTCAGCCTGCTCTTCTCAGCAACTTGCACCCTATCTACTACCCAGGTTTCATAGGCATCTTTATTCAGTAGTTCTGGCTGCCAATGCCGTTTGTAATTTCTGCGGGTATGTTTCTCTTTCAAGAAATTGCCACGCGGGATATTGGCCTTGATCAGCTCAATTTCCTCATCCAGATCATGAACCGTAATGCCTTCCATCATGCGTCGCAATCCTGCAATCAACTCGTTGTCCATGACCATCTGGGAATACGAAATCGCTGACCCAGCATCCACCGCCCCCACCCCGTAGATAATACTTGCTCCCTCGACCAACAATGGAAATGCTGTGACCGATTTTTCAAAACCAGCCTGCACATCCACTTCTTTGGCGTCCGTGGACAGCCCACCACACATCGAAGGAATGCCATAAAAATTGGCCATAATTGCCGCGCCGCTGTTGATCATACCCCTTTCGGGGGCACCCAGGGGCAATATGCCTGTACGCATGTCCAGCACGCTGGAGACGCTGCCATACAACAACGGCGTGCCAGGGAACAAGATTTGCAGCACAATCATCCAGGCCAAAATTTCTAAATTGATGACGACTAACTCCCCCAACAGAGTCGCCGGGGCTGATGCACCGCCCATAGCCATACTAAGCAAGGTGATCGGCACACCATGATGAGCCCAGCGCAGCATACACTGGATATTCTCCTCGGTGAAATAGGCCGGGCTGATTGGGCAATAAAGGGTAGCAAAATTTGGATACTCCCTTAGGCTTTTCTCTCCCCCGGCAACAGCTGCCAGCATCGCTACCGCTGCATCCACTCTATCGGGTGATAAAGTGCGGTGGACAATCGGCTTCTGGGTAAATCTCAACAGTTCGGCAATTTCGATTAGATCAGATCCTTCGCCCATGTCCGTAGCAGTCACGGTAGGGCGCACAATATCCACCTGGAATAAGGCATCCTGCAGGGTTACAAAATCGCGCACATCCTGACGGGTCGCGGCGCGGCGTTCTCCGGTATCCAAATCTTGCACATTCACCGGAGTGCCTGCGCCCATGAAATGCGAGCGGCTCTTGAAATCCAAACCAACTTGACTGCCTCGCCGATAGAGTTTGACGTTTTGCGGCAAGGTATGTAGGGCTTCATCCAAGAGATCCTTTGTGATGCGAACCATTTGAGACTCATCATCTACGAGAAATCCCGCAGACTTCAATTTTGCCAGTGTTTCGGAATCAGGCACACTGAAACCAACTTCGGAGAGGATTTCAACGGATTTACGATGAACCAAATTAGCAATTTCGTCAGAGGTTTGATTCCAATGCATCAAAGATTTCTTGCTCCATAATTCTATTCAGTTGGATTGTTGGTTTGGAAATGTTCGGCAAAGGGCGGCTCTGCTTCACCCCAGCGATAGGATAATTTATGCATCTTGAGAATCAAGAATGATTGCGTGCGTTCCACCCCGGACACTTTCTGTAATTTGTTATTCAAGAAAGAGACAAAGTGTTGACGATCTTTGCAATAGACCTCTGCAAAGAGATCGAACTCCCCGGCAGCCTGGAAAAGATAAGATACTTCGGGTAATTGGGCGATGGCATCAGCTACTTCTTGAATGCGATGTGCCTGCACATTGATGCCGATCATGCCGGCTTCATGCCAACCCAATTCTTGCGGCTCGACAATAGCCACAATTTGCATAACCCCTTCGTCAACCAACCGTTTGACCCTGCGCCTGACCGAACCCTCGGTAATATCTAATTCTTTGGCGATCTTGGTGTAGGGGGCGCGGCCGTCATATTGCAAATGCGCAATAATGGCACGATCAATATCATCTAGCATAGCCTTATTGTAACGAATATCGCAATTATGTCAACATAATATAAAATAATTCGTCGTATTTTTACAATATTTTCCGAATTACGGTGATTGTGGCAATTATGGCGACATAGCAAAATCCATATCGGGCATTTATTTCCTAATAATCTGGGAAAAGAATTGCTCCAGAAACTCGCAAATCCCCCTCTAAATATTTGGCCTTCAAGCGCGCGTGCTGGATTTTCCCATTATGGGTCAAGGGGATTGACTGCCGCTTGAGCAGATAGACCCTCCCTGGCCGAAAACCCATATCAGCATGTATCGAATCCACCAGATTCAATGTCAAATCGAATAAATCATCTTCTGATTGTATTCCAACATTGCGGATTTCCGCAAAAATATAGATTTGCTCCCCCTCGATGCCGCCTTTATCCACGCCTATGGCTGCTGAATAACGAACGACATCATGGCGGTCAACAATCTCCTCGAGTTCATGCGGTGAGATGGTTTGTCCAGCTCGCTTGATGATATTCTTTTTGCGGCTGATGATGTAGAGATATCCATCTTTATCCAGATAACCTAGATCACCAGAGAGCAAGAAGCCATCCCCTGTAAAAAGCTGATCCGTTTCTTCAGGGTTGTCCAAATATCCCCTCGAATTGGCTGTGCTGCGAATGGCAATCTCGCCAATTTCTCCCGAAGGTAATTCTTTCCCATTCTCTATGATCTTCACTTCCACTTCGGGGAATGGCAGGCCCACAGAGACGAATCCGCGCCCATCCACCCTGGGCGTAGAACCAGGTTTCCACATACTGACCCCCACAGTGGCTTCCGCCAATCCATAGCCTGCGACCATCACATCCTTCAAGCCAAAGGCATCTTCAAAATCACGGATCGTCTCAGCACGAACGGGTTCAGCAGCATTGAGGGCCACCCGCAGGCTGCTCAGGTCATAATTTCCAGGGTCCACATGACGTACACACAATCGATAAGCAAAATCTGGCGCGGCTGTAAAGGTCGCCCGCTGCTTTTGAATGATGTTCAACCAGGTACGAATGTTGCGCAAATTTGCTTCTAATAAGTGCACTTCTGCGCCCAAATAAAATGGCACCATAGTTTTCAGGATCAAGCCCATATCGTGGTATACCGGCAGCCAACTCACAAAAATCTCGTCTTTGGTGATCTCCATACCGATGATCATCTGTACCACATTGGTGATCAGGTTATCGTGGGATAGCTGCACACCTTTGGGATTTCCGGTACTGCCCGAGGTAAATTGAATAAATGCAACATCTTCAGGCTTGATCGTTGGGAAATGTTGTGGAGCTGCGTGCTGACTATCTAAGGTGGTGACTACATCCAAACCCTGTTCTTCTCCCATCGTTTTGTACTGTTCTAGCTGATGCCCAGGGATAGAGCTTGGTGCAACAATGACTCTCGCTCCACATAATTTGGCAACAGAAAATATTCTCTTCGGGCCAGAGCCAGGGAACAAGGGTACGGCAATTGCCCCAACGCGTTGTACGCCGTAGAACGCCCCAAAGAATTCAGCGCTGTTGGGCAAAGCCAGAACAACCCGATCTCCATGAGATATCCCCAATTCCTGAAGATATGCCCCAAAATGATTGATCTCAGTCCAGATACCAGCATAAGTGTATGGCTCGCCCAAAAAGGTAAATGCTACTTTCTCAGGGTCATTTTTTGCCCTGTAAGCAAGCATTTCGATCAAAGTTTTGAAATTTTTCGTGAGCATCAGTTAAATTTCCTAGCTGTCATCCTGAGCGCAGCGAAGGATCTGAAAATCTTAGTATAAGAGACTCTTCGCTCGCTCGCCACAGGCCTGCCTGCCCGAAGGGCCGCAATGCGCGGCACGCTCTCTCAGAGTGACCATAGAGTATTTTTGAGATAAGTTCTAGATTCGATCTTTCACTAAGCCATACAAATCTATGGGTGTAAGAATGTTAGGAATTTCGGATTCCCTAATCTCAATCTGATATTTCTCTTCGATGGCCACAACGATATTCATTACGTCAACGGATTCGGCATCCAAATCCTCGAGGAAGCGATCCTCATCACCGATATCCCTGGTTCCCAATTGAAGCGAGATTATGCGTTTGATTTCTTCGATGGATAATGTCATATTCTTACACCTTCTGATTCTATGTTATGTTATAAATGAGTACAGGAATAATAACATCGGTCATCTTTCTTCGGAGGGCATAAGATGTCTCAAACAACCCCAGCGGATACCATGATGTACCAGCGATCAAAGCTAATCATCGCCTGGCCATCTGGAGAACAACAAACTTATACACTAGAACAGGAAATTGTTCGCATTGGAAGGGGCAAAGACAATGACATCATCCCACCCGGTGAATATAACTCAATCTCCAGAAAGCACATGGAAATCCGTCGAGATGGGGCTCAATATCGAGTCGTTGACCTCGGCAGCAGAAACGGAGTCTTGCTAAATGGAAACCGGGTTAATCAGAGCAGCCTGCTCAAAGATGGCGACACGATCCAAATTGGCTTAGAAAAATTAGGGCAGTTAGTTCAGGTGACTTTCCATCTTGGCGTGGAGGTGCTTGTTGAGGAGCAAGAACCCAGCTCCGATGTCGATGAGCCCACACCGATAAGTATACAACCCCACTCCCCCACAGACCATCCCTATCTAGATGTCCACTGGCCCAACGGGCAAACCGGGATATTTCATATTTCCAAAGATGTCATTCTGCTAGGACGCAGCGCTGATTGCGATCTCGTGATTCCCTCGAGACTACGGTTTGTATCCAGTAAACACGCCGAAATTCGGTGCATTGATCAGGGCTATACCCTCACAGATCTGAATAGCACCAACGGCACGCGACTCAACGATCACTTGTTGGAACCCGGCACTCCGACACCGCTTACCCACGAAAATGTCATTCGCATCGGTGACGAAAGTTTTGGCGTCTCCATCGGCATGATATTCCACAACCCCACGGAATTTGGTATCGACGTAACTGGCTTCTCCCCCACACTTGCAGAGCCAACCATGGTGACTGAATTGCGGGAAATCTCCATCGGTCGCGCCGATGATGGCGATATCGTACTCAGCGATGCAGATGTTTCCCGGCAGCATGCCCGGATTCGCCAACTTGGTGACAATTATTGGATCGAAGATTTAGGCAGCACCAACGGCACATTCGTAAACCAACAAGCCATCACGCGCGTAGAGCTCCTCGAAGGGGATCAAATCCAGATTGGGAAGAATGTCCTACTATTTCAAAATGGGCTATTAACCGAATACCACAGCCACGGCATGCGCGTGGATGTAACTAATCTGAGCAAAGATGTCAAAACTCGCAGTGGTCCATTACGCATCTTGCATAATATCGATATGACGATTTTGCCGCGCGAATTCATTGCCGTAGTTGGGGGCAGCGGAGCTGGGAAGAGCACCTTCATGAACGCCCTGATCGGCTTCAAGCCCGGTGAAGGGGATGTACGTCTCAACGGGCATGACTTTTACAAGGAGTACGAACACTTCCGCCATCAACTCGGCTATGTACCCCAATCGGATATCCTGCATTCAATGCTGACAGTCGAAAAGGCGCTCGATTACGCGGCAAGATTACGCCTGCCCTCAGACATTTCCAAGGCAGAGAGATCAAAACGCATCAGTGAAGTTTTAGACACCGTCAGTATGAACACAGACACCATCCGCAGCACGCGCATCAGCAACCTCTCTGGTGGACAGCGCAAGCGCGTCAGCATAGCCGCCGAATTATTGGCAGACCCTAAGCTGATCTACCTCGATGAAGCTACCTCTGGGTTGGATCCCGGCTTAGAGAAAAAAATGATGTACACCCTGCGCCGCATGGCCGACGAAGGACGCACGGTGATCTTGATTACTCACGCCACTGACAACATCCGACAGACCGATCATGTGGCCTTCTTATCACAAGGGAAATTGGTATATTTCGGCCCATCCCAGGACACCTTGGAATTCTTCGAAGTTGATGATTTCGCTGATATTTATCAACGCATCGAACGTCATGGTGATGAATGGCACAGGGTTTTCCATAAAGAGAAACCCCAATTGCACCAACAATACATCGCTGAACGACAACATACGAAGCCAACAGCTTCTAAGCGACAGTTGCCGAAAATCCGTTTTGGCCTTGGAGATTTCTTACGACAACTCAATGTACTCACCCAAAGAGCGTTCTCAGTATTGAAGAGCGAGTGGTTCACATTGGTGCTGATGCTGCTGCTGTTCCCTCTTACAGCCACATTGCAATTGATCATTTCCACCCCGGATATCCTGAATGGAGATGCGGGGATTATGGCCGATCCTGTAGCGGCAGCCAAAACCATGAGTGAACGATATACGCCCTTTGCCGATCTAAACACCTTTGTGTTCGTGATGGGTTTAGAAGCGGTGTTGGTGGGCATGTATGTGCCCTCGAACGAATTAATTAAAGAGCGCACGATCTATTTGCGGGAACGCATGGTCAACCTGAAAGTGATGCCCTATCTCGCCAGCAAGATTGCTGTCTTCACCATATTCGCCGCCATCCAAACCTTCTTGTATTTAGTGGTCTTGTCTTTTGGGGTCAATTACCCCGAACAGGGTCTGTATCTGCCTGCCCCCGTAGAATTCTTCATCACTTTGTTCTTGACCATGCTAGCAAGTATGGGAGTTGGTTTCATCGTCTCGGCAATCAGCAAATCGAGCGACATGGCCATTTACGTCTTGGTGATCCTGCTATTCTTCCAGTTCTTTTTCGCTGGGACAGTTTTTGATTTACGCGATAACGCCGCCGAACCCCTCTCCTACTTGACTGCCACTCGCTGGTCGCTGACTGCCCTGGGGGTGACCATTGATATGGAAGAGCAGGTGGAAGCCACAATTGTGTGCAGCGAACTCCCTGAGAATCCACAGGCACCCCAGTCCCAGTCTGGAAAAACGCTGTGCTTCAATTACCCAGATGCAACCGAAGATCTGATGCTATCCTATGATGATGATATGTTACTGCAATCCTGGGGAGTCTTGATCGCCATGGCGGTGATTTCACTGACCATTACGGGAATTTTAGTAAAGCGCTTGGATCGGAGATAGCCACAAAATAGCAAAACTTTTTGTGAAGCACCTGATAAGTGCCGTGAGAGAGCATCATTGAAATCATTCATAGGAGTTACGCAGATAAAAGAGTATTCGGGAGTAAGCCCCCCTGCCCCCCAATTCTGGGGGGAGATGCCCAAAGATTCCCCCCAAGGTTGGGGGGTTAGGGGGGCAACTGCGTAACTCATGAAATAATTGGAATTACAGAATGGATGAACCCAGTAGATTAATTGAGAATTGGTCTTGGAATATAGAAAGTGTTTTGCTATTTACTCTTATCCCATTGATACTGGCTTTAGGAGGGATAATGATTCTATATCCATTAATTGGAAATGAATCTCTATTCCTCTTGATCGCGATTCCTTTTGGCATAATCTTTAGTTTGATTTATGGCTTTGTGGGCAGCAGAGTAAAATCATTAAGCAAGAAATATCCCAATCATCAAGGTTTGTTCAGTGAAAGTTTGATGCAAATTGGAAATATCCAATCGCCGGGTATCGCCATTCTAGAAGAAACAACGCTAAGGCTAGTACCCATAGTTGGCAATGAATGCATTGTACAGTTAGCTGATATTCAAAAAATCCATGAAGGCAAATGGTTATCAGGAAAATATTTAATGGGAAAACGGACATTTAATCTTCTGACCCCCAATCAAAAGCATCTTGCCTTTGCAGTCCCAGATTCAATGGCAACAAAATGGTCTGAGAAACTCCAGACAAAGGGATAATGTGATATCACAAAATGAGATAGACCAAAAGGAATGGGAAACCCCTGAGAATTGGACATCGGGTCCGAAGTGGCTTTCGATGTACTTCAGTCACAAGGATTCGCGAACTTGGGTCCCCAAGCGTATTCCATGGATGGGCGTAACAATCAATATGGCAAAGCCAAGCGGTGTTGCCTGGTTGATTGGTTATATACTTGGAGCACCTTTGATAATCTTGGTGGTGAGTGTGTTCATCATTGAAGTTTTCAGGTAATTAACTCCAGTTGCCACCAAACGGATCAACATCCTGAGCGGAGACGCCCTTATCCAGCCTTCGACTACCACTTCGACACCCTTCGACAGGCTCAGGATTCAGCTCAGTGTCCGCTCAGGCAGTTATTGTTATTATTCTCGCATTTAGACGTCGTAGTCGCGGGATAACTGCATAAGGTAGCAACTTAAGTTAATTTTTTCAATTGATTGTCACCGAACCCCGTTAGCAGGCGACCTTGCTTGCATCCCGTGGCATCGCGACGGGGGAACTCTTCTTTTAGGCTTCTACCAAAATGCTGTGAATCTCATCAAAAATCTGGTTGGCCATTTCGCGATCCATATCCGTATCCAAATAGAGCATGTCCCACCAAAGCTCATCATTGAAAATACTGACCTGGCCAGAAAACTCTGGGCCGAGGCCAAAATTGGATACGAAGCCGTGCACGCCGGTGATCTTGTATGGCCCAAATTCAGGCTCAAGCTTCGATGCCCCCCCATAACTCAGCGCGGTGGTTGCCATGCGGAATTTCTTCATCCCAAAGGTCATGCGCATGAACTGCTCACCCATTACTGAGGCCAGAAACTTCTCTCCCCGTTTTGTGGAAGCATAGATCTGCTCATTGATACGCCGGGCTAATGGCCACACCGTATCATCTGTCATAACCTGAACGGTGTAGCGTAGTGGGGAGATATAGCAAGCCACCTGGTCTGGTGGTGCGGGCGGCTCGATGTATGGTCGTAAATCTGCCATAGACATAAAACGGAAGGGCATCTCCGTGCCAGCGTAAAGGTGTTTCTGCACGCTCAACAGCACTGCAGCATTGATGGCACTATTCAGAGTGACTCGCTGTTGGCGAGCGCGGCGCACGATTGATTTCGTCTGCTCTTCTGGAGTGCGCATGTGCAAAACGCGCCCCCTGGCGTCAAGGTGGATCGGAGGTTTTCTTTTGCCGCGCAATTTCATTTGGTAAGCAAACTCATCCCCCATTTGAGATCCAAAATAACCTAGGGTTTTACGTTTGAGATCAAACCCTTGGAAACCTGACGGGAAGGATTCTTCCACTGGCGGCAGGGGCGCCAGCGGCTCGAAACTATCGATGTCAGCCGTGGATTCGATCAGCGCGCACAAAGTCATTAATTCTCGGAACAAGTTTTCAACAGAAGGGCCATCAACAATCGAATGTTGGGCCGCTAAAATCACTTCGCCCTTTTTCTGTCCATCGGTCAAAAATGCGCACTGGAGAAGCGGCCCTTGGGAATGTTCAAACTTGAAATTCAGGTAATCTTCTACAATCTCAACCCAATGATCGTCATCCCTGCGCTGGTGGACATTCATTGGTATTGCAGGCACATCTCCAGATTCAAAATAATGTCGGCCGCCCTCTAGGATCAAACGTACTCTCAATAAGGGATGACGTGCTTGTAAGATTTCCAAAGCCGCGCGCAAATTGTCTGGAGACGGGATTCCGTCTAAGTGCAGCATCCCCACAATATTCCATACCGCATGCTCCCCTGAAAGGGCTGCGGCAGTCTCAAATTTTCCCAAAGCTCTCTTCACAAGTACCTCCTTAAAGTTCAGAATTATTCAAATCTTTAGGAATCGCCGTTGGTAAGGGGGGGCCATTTGGGAGGTCTCTCTCGGTAATTCCCATAGAACCAATTATTCCTATAGATTATTGTAGCAGATGATAGGACTGTGCTATGATTAGCGTGTAATTTTAAGGTAAGATGAAGTAAAGGAGAATAGCCATGGCAGAGGAAAATGATTCCAAAGAAGTTGATCTCGAAGTGACCGAACCCATTATCATTGATTTGGGAAAACAGAAGAGCAAGAGAATCAAACGCCTGATGGAAGGGCGCGGAAAACTGTGGTTTGAAGTTGAGGATGTCATCGAAGAAGTTGGTTCTATGCTCGGTGATGATCTCGAAGGCAAGACCTTGGTGCCGTTGGTTTTGGTTTACAGAAAAAGGCCCAAACTCAAACGGCAACGGGGCATGTTTGGATTTTAGCAACTTTCAAAATTCTGTGAGGAGGTTTTGATATGGCAGAGACTACTACTGAAGAACACCTTGAGACTCAACCCGAGGCGTTCGGAAAACCTATCGTTTTGACGCTCGAAAAGAAGAAAAGCAAGAAAAAGAGGCGCTACTCGAAGGGTTTTGAAGAAGCTCAACGCATGGAGCGTCATCTAACTCGCTCAACGCATCGCATGGCCCGCGCCGTCGAGGAAGGTCTTTCGACGTACCGAAAACGGAGCAGCCAATCTGCGCGTAAGAAGCAGGATGGAGCGATTCGCGATTTCCTTCCAAACTCAGGATTGGCGATGACGCGAGCGATGAAGGAAGCCAGCCCGATCCCCTATGATATGGCTCGGGCGATGAACACACCAGAGTCAAGGAAGCGACTTCGCCGTCAGCTTCGATCTGTATCGCGCACGCTGCGGAGATGGCGCTGGTAATAACTCCACCCCTTACCCCTCCCCAAAATTGGGGGAGGGGGTGTAATGGAAAATAGGGTGCAAGTAGCGGAATGCGCCAACTTGCACCCTATTTTCCATAAATGGGTTTGAATGAAAAGCACAGAAACTAATCAGCCGATAACGCTGCACCCGCGGCCGCGCAAAAACCAGCCTGGGGTTATGGCGAGTTTGCCTCGGCGTGAGTTCATCACCACCGAGACAACAGAGGTGACTCCGCCAATGATGCAGACAGCCGGTTTCTCGATTCGATACTCTCAGGTATTGAGGCGCTTGGCCGTCTGGTGTTACTCGGGATTCTCTTTCACAGCAGGGAATTTTTGGAATGCAGTGCGAGGGGTCAATACGGAAGCAAAGCGGGCAGAACGATTAAGGCATATTTTTGAAAACACTGGTGGAACTTTCAAAAAGATCGGTCGCCTATTGGCAATGCGCATTGACATATTACCTTGGGCATATTGCGTTGAGTTATCAAAAATTGTCGACGAAATTGAACCATTCGCAGTTGATGATGCGATAGAAGTAATCGAAAAAGCCACCAACAAACCTCTGGCAGAGGTATTTGCTCAATTCGACCCAGATCCGATTGTCTCAAATTCAGTAGCATGTGTTTACCAAGCTATCCTGCACAATGATGTAAAAGTAGCAGTCAAAGTCCGTCGTCCAAAAATCGGTGAGCTTTTCATGTCCGATCTCAAAGCCTTGGATTGGATGCTGGACACAGCAGAATTTCTGAGCATCATTCGCCCTGGATTCACACAAAACATCCGTAGAGAATTGCGCGAAGCCATCGAGGATGAATTGAACTTCATGCTCGAAGCTCGCCACCAGGCTCTGTTCAGGAGCGAAGCAAAAAAATCTGGCAAAAAGTTCTTTAACGCACCACACATATATTTCGAGCTATGCAGTCACGAGGTCACCGTTCAAGAATTCACAGAAGGGATGTGGCTCTGGGAGTTGCTGGCGGCCGTTGAACATGACGATCAAGAAGCTTTAACTCGAGTAGATCAACTGAATATCGATCCAAAACTGGTTGCCAAACGGCTTATGTGGGTCAATTTTTGGGGGTTAGATGAGCATTTGCTCTTCCGGGCAGATCTGCATCCTGATGAGGTTATCGTTGGAGAAAATAGCCATCTGACCTTCATTGATTTCAGTTCAGTTGGCGCAATGAGCAGCGAAAAACGTCAGGCAATGCAGCAGGCTATGTATTACGCCTGGAAACGGGATCCTCTCGAAATGGCGCAAGCCTCGATGGTTCTATTAGAGCCTTTACCCCCCATCGACACAATTAAATTTACTAAAGATCTAGAGTCGAATTACTGGCAATTTTTATATGCTATCGAGAGTAAGCATATTGAATGGTGGGAACGCACTTCTGCCAGGTTGTGGTTGGGTTTTGTGAAGGTTGCCCGGGATCACAGCGTGGCTATGAGCATTCACATATTACGTTTAATTCGCGCCTGCCTGCTAAATGACACTATTGCGGCGCGACTATGCAACAGAATCGACCATGTCAGAGAGTATCAGAAGTTCACCAAGTATCGCGCCAAACGCGCCCGAGAACGCGTGGAAGAACGCCTGGCAAGTCAGCTCCAAGACGGATTAGATGGCCGAGTCTATCTGCAAATTGAAGAACTAGCAGATACCAGCGAACGCCTTTTCCGCCAGCTACAACGGGTTTTGGCAACGCCTATGCTAAAGTTCAACGCTGTTTTGGACAAATCTGTGTATTCATTAGCGATCATATTCAGATTATTGGGGCATCTTGTCATCGTCACTTTATTAGCACTGGGAATTTTTTATGCCAAGGAATGGAGGATGAGCCAGCAATTGACCAATTTTGCCAACGCATTTATGCGCATAATTTCCAGTCGGACTTATTTGATGGTGATCCTGCTTTTATTGGTCATCAATATCCGCACAATTCTCTTTCGCTTAGGTGATAAAGAAATTTAATCGTAACCCTGCCCCATCCCTTTTTAGCCAAACAAAGATATTCGGGAACAAATCACACTTACAATGAGTACTTCAGACGACCAGAATCGCCAAATCAAGCTCCGTAAAGGGACAAAACGAGCCATCAAGAAAAACATCCAGAATTGGCAAGGGATTCGGGCGCAAAACGGAAGCTGCAAAAATGGATCTGGTGTCATACTACCTGAAGGGAAAAAACCACAAGATCGCAGTCACACAGATGTTATCAGCACGATACCTCGGCGAGAGATCAGTTCCCAGTCGGCGAGTGATATATCTTTGCCCGTTGTAGAACCATTAGTTTTTAAAACCAGTCGCATCAAGGCCCTGGGGCGTTTATTCATCTGGCTTTCGATGATCTTTTATTTCATAGGGGGAAACATATGGGATCGCTTGCGGCGTCGCGATAGTGAAACTCGTCGGGCAATACGTTTGAGACGCGCTTTTGAGAGAGCAGGAGGTACCTTCATCAAATTCGGCCAACAGATGGCCATGCGTATCGATCTGCTGCCATGGGCCTATACAGTTGAACTCTCAAAAATGCTCGACCGCGTGCCCCCCTTTGCTATTGAGCAAGCTTTAGAAATTATTGAACGAACCACGGGATTTGCTTGGGAAGATATATTTTCCATATTTGACCCTGATCCTATCGGTTCGGCCTCTATAGCAAATGTTTATCAAGCTATCTTAAAGAGCGGAGAAAAAGTTGCTGTCAAAGTTCGTCGACCTGGCATTGGTGAGCTATTCATGGCTGACTTCAAAGTCTTCGATTGGCTATTGGATTTGGCTGAGTTCCTAACACTGGTCCGCCCAGGATACACCCAGAATATCAGGCGGGAACTTCAAAACACATTATTAGAAGAGCTAGATTTTGTTCAGGAAGCGCGCTTCCAGGATATGTTTCGGCGCAGCGCCAAAAAGACGAAAAAGGGGTTCTTCACTGCTCCACGTGTTTATTTCAAATTCAGCAGCCAAGAAGTCATTGTCCAAAAGTACACCTCGGGAATATGGCTTTGGGAGATCATGGCTGGGGTCGAACAAAAGAACATCCAAGCCCTTGCAAGAATGCGCGAACTAAACATTGATCCCCAGAAGGTCGCGCAACGACTTCTTTGGGTCAATTATTGGGGCATGCAGGAAAACCTGATTTTTCATGCCGACCCCCATCCGGCCAATGTCATCGTGCGCCGAAACTCTAAACTCACTTTCATTGATTTTGGGTCTTGTGGATCATTCAACCGTGAGCAGCGACTTGGCCTGGAATTAACTGCGATGGCATCAGGAGAGAACGATGCCGAAGGTATGGCCCGCGGCACACTTAAACTCTTCGAACCGCTCCCACCCCTAGATGTAAAAGAACTTTTTCAGCAAGCCGAAGCTGAATATACTCGCGTGTTGACGATTTTCAAAAGCAAACTAGAACATACTGAATGGTGGGAGCGAACTTCCGTCAGGCAGTGGATGAGCTTTTTCAAGTTCTCGCGTGATCATAATATCCCTGTGGCGATACACACCCTAAGGATGATCCGGGCGACCCTACTTTACGACACTGTCGCTGTTCGTATCTGCAAAGAAGTAAACCGATTTGACGAGTATCTTCGCTTTCGCAAGTTTCGAGAGAAACAAGCCAAGAAACGCGTCATTAAGGGCATCGAAAACCAGTTCCGCCGCGGCCTGGACGACACCATATTTCTGAGATTAGAGGAAGTGGCTAAAACAGGTGAAAAATTGCTCTACCGCACCCAGAACTTCCTTGGCTCTCCGATGTTCAATTTCAGTTCTCTGGTAGGCAAGTGGGTTTTCACTGTATCTATGGTTATCAGGTTGATTGGCCGAGTACTGCTGATCACATTAATTACAGCTGGAATATTGGCGGGTGTCTACATTCTTCGGGGCTTTGACCTGCAACCCGAAACCATCTTCAATGAAGTCGTCAGCAACCGTTTTTACCTGTTCCTATTGGTGGTGTTGCTAATAACCAACACCCGGCATATTTTGTTTAGGCTGAGGGATCAAGAAGTTTGACAACCCTTTTATATATCAAAGAATCCAGACCAATAGAGTTCGAAGTAATACAAAACAGAGCCGCTCGGCTGAATAATCAATCGAGCGGCTCTTTTCTTGTCTACAGAGTGGACTCAGGAGTGTTAGTTTATTCGTACGCCAAAGCAGCCACAATTTGCAAGTCAGAAGCGCGGCGAGCAGGGATTAGCGCGGCCAGGATACCGCAGATCAACCCTGCAGCGACGGCGGTGAGCACACCCATCCCAGGGAATTCGTAAGGGATACGCATCCCCGCAAATTCCAGGACACCGGTCATCACAAAACTCAACATAATGCCAGCGACCACCCCCAGTGCGATGCCCATCAAACAAAGCAGTAAACTCTCTGCGATCACCATGCGGCGGATTTGACGCCGCTTGGCTCCGACAGCGCGCAGCATCCCAATTTCACGGGTGCGCTCGATGACGTTGATGCCCAGGGCATTGGCCAGACCGATCAGGGCCGGGGCGGCTAACAATGAGAGCATGATATTCGCGCCAACAGTGGCTCCATCCGTAAGCTGTTTCTGACTTTCCCACAACTGCTCTCGGGAAATAATCCCAAAACCAGGATAGTTTTGGGTAGCCGCTTGGAGATCTTCTTCTAATTGTTCCATATCGGCGCCAGACTCGTGGTTGACCATCAAGAAGACGTCATTGCGGACCCCATATTCGCGGGTCAGGGTGGTTTGTTCGACAAAAATGGTGGGGAGTTTCATATTGATGTAATCCAGACCAATGGCAGTGACTTCAACATTGACCGGCCCATGATCACCATCGAGGGTGATCGTATCCCCAATTATCGTCCCATATTGAGAAGCAAAGCGGCCATTAACGATGACCGAATTACCAGATTGCATTCCGGCATAGGCTGATTCATCTCCCTCTAAAAAGGAGAGACCAGATATTCGGGCATAATTGAGCGGATCAATGCCGACCAGGCGGATACCGAGGCCGTCTGCATCTGAAATATCGATCTGCCGGATGGTGGTAAGCTCCTTCACTCCCCGAATCCGCTTGACGGTTTCAGCCAGATCTGGACCGGCACCCACAGTATCGTTAGTGACCACCAGGGAGGGCATCATGATATAGTCCGAGCGGAAGCTGGCATCCAAGAAACGCAACGCACCCCCATATGTTGAAGCTAGCATGCCGCCTAAACCAATCAGGATCGCCAGGCCGATCATCAACGAGGAGGCTGTGATAGCAGCCCGGCGCGGCTGACGAGCGATATTTCCAGCGGCGATTCCACCCTCTTGACCAAAGACCAGATTCAGAATTCGGCTGAACGTCTTGGTAACAGGGCCGATCAGCATTGGACCCAAAAGTCCTAGCGCCAAAAGGAATAATATACTCCCTAAAGCCATCAATGGGAATATTCCGCTGAGCAAACCGGCCAAACCCAATACCAAGCAGATAAAACCAACAATCAGGCGGCTGCGCTTGAGGGCGGCTTCCTGCCCCACTGTTGCGGGGCGCATCGCTTCCAAGGGGGTAATAGTGCTGGCACTGCGCGCGGGCACCAATACACTGAGCAAGGGAATCCCTAACCCAAAGGCAATCGTTACCAGGAATGTCGAAACGGTAAATCTGGGATCACCCAACGGTCTACCCATCAGGTTTTCGAAGACTGCCGACAGCGTAGCCTTAGCACCATAGCCAAAACCGACCCCGAGCAGCATACCTACCACGGTACCCATCCCAGCCAAAATTAAGCCCTCAGCCAAGATCGCACGAATAACTGTTTTGCGCTTGGCTCCCACAGCCCTCAGCATACCGATATCTCGCTTGCGCTCCACCACACTGGTGCGGAAGGTGTTAAACATGATCATACCGGCCATCGCTAAGGCGAGCAGGCCAAACATAGTAAAGATCACGGATGCAAATTCCATCAGCGCGGCCCAGATATCGGAACCACCTTCTAATGGACTATATTCATAACCGTGTCCAAACATCGCCTCCATTGCGGATTCAATGGCTACGGCATCAGCACCTTCGGTAAAGCGTCCCATAATCGTGTTGACACGATTGGGGGTGTTTAGCAAATCTTGGGCTGCTTGGAGGGGCATAAAAACTTGCTGACTACCTAGCATGATGCCGGGGTCAGCCAACAGACCAACAACTTCGAAATTCATCCAGCCCCCGGCTCCTGGGAGCCGGACAGTTTCACCAACGCTGACGCCCAACCCCTCGGCAAACAGCTCCGATATCAGCACTACCTGACCATCGCCTGGTTGTAAAAGCCGTCCGGCCGCCAAGCGACGGCCAGCAGCTGTGACGATATTAAAAGATTCATCCGTGTTGGCAGAATCCACGCCATATACTTGAATCGTATTTATCGGTCGACCATCAGCAGTCGTGTAGTGATCGGGTGGAGCAGCCACTGTACGGGCGATCAAACTGGCTGTCGCCTCAACCCCGGCTATCGAGCCTACATTGCCCTGATATTCTTGCCGAAAAAAACCACCATCACGGCGAGTTACATACAGGTCAACGTTCGACAACGCCATCGATTGAGTACTAGAAACAAACATGTCTTGAAACGCTGGGGCCAAACCGTTCAAACCAAACATCATCATCACGCCAATCACAATCGACAGGATTGTCATGGTGGTGCGGATGGGACGGCCTTTGATATAACTCCAAGCTAGAGGAAGTTCGCGCATGATTAACCTTCCTTCAAATTGTTATCGGTCTCTTCTGTAATTTGACCATCTTCCATATGGATGATGCGATCCGCAAAAGAGGAGATTCGGGGGTCATGGGTGACCAGCAAAATACTACGTTCCCAACGGTCGACAATATCTCGCAGAAGCGTGGCAAATTCTTGGGTTGCCTTTGAATCGAGGTTTCCCGTTGGCTCGTCAGCCAGGATCAGGGTGGGATCGGTTACTAGTGACCGGGCGATGGCCACCCGCTGACGCTGTCCGCCGGAAAGCTCGTCGGGGCGGTGCGTGCTGCGGTCGGCGACTTCCAATTTCTTCAACCATTCCTCAGCCTTGGTCTGGGCATCGGCAGGTTTTGTACCTCCCAACACCAATGGCAGTGCCGTATTATCTAGTGCGCTAAGTGTCGGAATCAGATTGAAGAATTGAAAGATAAACCCGATATGCTCTCGGCGCAAGTCAGTCAGATCATCATCATCCATACTATTCAGATCATTACCTTCAATTTTAACCACCCCATCCGTAGGGCGATCCAGCCCACCAATCATGTGCAACAGTGTCGACTTGCCGCAACCGCTGGGGCCCATCACAGCGACAAACTCACCTGTATCCACATGCAAGGATACGCCATCCAGGGCAGTGACTTGGGCCTCACCGCTGCCAAATATTCGGGTTAAATTTTCAGTTTCTACGATTCTCATAGTGTTCCTCTTGGATATTGTCTGTTATATTTTCAGCAGCAATTATAAGCCAGATTCAGCCAAGAAACCTTAATATAGAACCCCTACAAAAAAACACCGGCACAAGCTAAAATGGTTACTCTATGAAAACTCATTTCGTATCATTCCGAAAAGTTCTTCTTCAAAGTCGTTTGCATCCATTCTTGGTCCTCTCATTTTTATTAGTTGCACTAACAGGCTGCTCTCCCATCTCATATAAAAGCCCAAATCTCCTCGATATCGCCCCTTGGGCCATAGTCGCACTAGTGGCGTTACTGCTCGCCCTTGGGCTACTGCGCAATCGCGGCACTAGGCTGAAAAAGCGGGCTGAAAAATCTATCCAAGAAGCCCACACAGCAACCGACTTGGCTAATCAGGCCAAGAGAGAGTTCCTCTCCAATGTCAGTCATGAACTACGCACCCCCTTGAATGCGCTGATGAGTGTAATCTACTTGGCCGAAGAATCTGAATTATCATCGTTTGACGCCGAATTATTGGGACAACTTAAATCTGCTACAGGGAAGCTCAAATCCATCATTGATACTATTCTGGATTTCAACAGCTTGCAAAATGGCGAGCTTGAATTGGTGAATACCCCGTTCAATCTTGATAAGCTGTTAGATGCGTTATCAGAGAAGTACGCCCCCAAAGCTTATGAGAAAGGTCTGGAAGCCGCTTTCGTTGCTGAAGCCAATGTGCCCCGAAAATTAGTAGGCGACCCTGAGCGCCTGTCACAGGCACTAACCCACCTGACCGAAAATGCCATCAAATTCACGACTGAGGGGGAGATCAGTGTTTCTGTTGAGATGGCTGAGGTTGGAGATGAATCTGTAACCCTGAGCTTCGCTGTCCGCGATACGGGCATAGGCATGACCGAAGAAGAACTCTTGAGTATATTTCAACCTTTCACTCAGATAGACGGATCGGCAACTCGTAGGTATGGCGGACTGGGAATGGGGTTGATCCTCAGTAAGCAAATTGTGAAGAAAATGGGTGGGGAAATGCTTGTGGAAAGCCAACCGGGTGAGGGCAGTACATTCTCTTTCCTGCTCGAACTGGGTCGTGTCTCCAAAGAGCACCCTACCGAAGAATCCGGCATGGAAGCGCTTTCTGAAACTCCCGAAGAGGATCCCGATCCCCCTGCCAACTCCAAAGAAAAGTTCCTTGATCTCGAAGAATTAACACCTTTATTCCAAGAGCTGTCTAAATATTTAGGAGAGAAAGACTCCCTGGCCATGAGCATTCTGAAAGATATGAGAGGGAAAATCCCAACTCCACAATTTCAGCCCGCACTAAAAGAGTTGCAAAGGCTGATCACACTCTACGAGTTCGAAGAGGCCCAAGAGAGCCTGACTGATTTGGTAGAGCAAGTTGGTATACCGCAATCAGACAAATAGATAACAAAAACTGAGCTGTAAGTTCATTTTTTCGGAAACATCTCCAAAGCCAATCTGGCCGTCTGCATGTGAATGTCAACTGTGCCCTAGATCTGACGGGCATAGAGCCCAAACGTGACAAGTGTAATAGCTAATCCCCCTTTTTGACCAAACTCAAAATATCGGCTGTCTGCGTTCAAGATTTCAAAATGTCAAGTAAACGGTGTTAAATTACTCATGTTACGCACGCGTAGCGGGAAAGTCCTGAAAATAGGGGGTGGGGGTTTTGCCCCCACCCCCTATTTTCAGGGATATTTCTCTTTAGGTTGCGTAACATGAGTTAAATTAATTGATCTTCATATGAGTGGTTTGAGATCATCCAAGATCCAGGGCATCAGTTCGGCGACGGTGGGATGCGCTAAAACGGCTTTACGAAAGAGTTTGTAAGATTGTTTGGCATACATAAATGGCGTGAACATGTTGACGATCTCATCCCCACCCACCCCCAGGATCGTCGCGCCTAAGAACTGCTCGGTGTCGGCATCCACCAAAATCTTGATCAGGCCAGCAGTTTCGTCCTTTTCTTTCGCCCGAGAAATTGATTTCATCAATCGCGTAGCCATGAGCACATTGCGTTCGCTGAGGCGGGCTTCTTTCTCGCTCATACCCACACGTCCCAAAGGTGGGTCGATGAACATGGCGTACGTAGGAATGCGCTGAGATAGGGTGCGGTCATCTGCGCCGGAGTAAAAATCCCAGAAAATTTCGCCATCATTGACCGAAGTGTGCGTAAAAGCGCCTTCGCCGTTAATATCGCCAACAGCAAAGATATGCGGTTGGTTAGTCTGCATGACATCATTGACGCGTATAAAGCCGCGCTCATCAACCTCCACGCCTGCAGCGTCCAGGTTAAGGCGATCGCTGTTAGGGACACGGCCTACTGCCATCAAAAGATGGCTACCTCTGACTTGCACATCTTGCCCGTCACGATCAAAACGGACCTCAATATCTCCCGGCCTGTTTTGAGATAACCGCTTAGCCCTGGCGTTGAGATAGATGCTGATGCCCTCAGATTCCAAGATCTCTTGGGCAGCCAAAGCGATATCTTCATCTTCGCGGAACATGATTTGCGAACTGGCCTCAAGCACTGTAACCTGGCTGCCCAGTCGGCGAAAGGCTTGTGCAAATTCCAGACTGATGTAACTGCCCCCGACAATCACCAAATGATCTGGCAGTTCCTTCAAATCGAGCAGGCGGGCGTTATCCAGCCAGTCGACCTGATCTAGGCCATCGATGGGCACTACCCTAGAGCGTCCGCCAGCGTTGATTACAATGGTTTCGGCCCGGATCGACTCATCTCCCACACGAACGGTATGGGGATCTTCAAAGGCCGCAAAATGGGGGTAAATATCAACATTCTCCATACCGCGCATCCACCCCTCAAAACCCTCACTGGTAGAATGGCGAATATGGTTTTGACGCTGCATCACTTTGCTAAAATCGACTTTGATCTCACCGGTTTGCACGCCAAAATCTGCCCCGCGTCTCGCCATATGGGCTGCGCGAGCGCTGGCAACGATGGTCTTAGTCGGTGTGCAGCCATAGTTGACGCAACTGCCCCCAAAGCGGCCACCCTCCGCCAAAGCAACCTTTTTACCCTCTTTAGCCAATCGCGGCACAATGGTACCTGTTGCCTGACCGGTTCCAATCCAGAAAATGTCGTATTGGTTTTTCATTCTACTTTCCTTTGACATCCTACCGAGTAAATACTCCAAATGCTACAATCCTACCACCCCTCGGACCCTGGCTCACCTTTGATCGGTCCGACAATATCATCGGTCACCCAACCTCCATAAAATATGCCTGGCTGGGATCTGACTCTTTCATCATCCACGTAACAGGCATCCATCTTTTGGGCATAAAAAGCCAGGTGACCTTTAATACTTTCATACCCTTGAGTGGGATTGGCGTAGAACCAGGCCGCCTTGGGGACTCGTTTTCCTTCGACCTCCACGTCAATATAGTCTGCATATCCTTTCCACTCACAGAGCGTGCTGCCCCCTCGCGAAAGAGAAAGCAGATCCATACGAATATCCTCAGGCGGAATATAGTATACGGGCGCGCTGGCTGTCTCCAGGACGCGCTTTGCACTTCGAGTTTCGGCGATGGTGACACCATTCAATACCACTTTGACAAGTTTTTCAACAGGTTCAACTCGAGGCGGGCGCGGAAAATCCCAAACTGATTCCTGTCCCGGACCCGGTTCAATGCGTTGTGGTTTATTCAATTCAATATTCATCTTACATCTTCTTTCCTTGGCTTTTAGATTCCTTCTCCAGACGCCTGAAACTCTTATAAATCTTACGTTCGCAATTGTTACGCGGGAACGCGAGATTGGAAATCTCGACTTCTAAAACTTAAAAACGGGTTCACTCCATTTTGAGTCAATAACGTCCAACTCCATGACCAGATTGAAAGAAAACTGATATGTTCCCAAAGTTAAGCCTGTGGTATCGAAGTTTGGGATACATCGGTTTCCATTTGCAAAGCGGGTGTTTTCTAATTCGGGGTTCCGCCCTCAACACGCCAAAGCGTTAAGAAAAACAGGCCACCAAATTGGTGACCTGTTTGCGTTCGTGTGAAGAGTGATTATAAATCGAGAGAGGCAAGCTTGTCTAACGCCTCACCGACTTTGCCACCGGCCTGCCAGTAGTCAAACTTGGTGGTATTCAAATGCTCTACAAAACCACCCACATAACGCATTTCTTCCACCATGTGACTGACGAGGGCGCCATCGCGATCGGTTTCTTGTGTCTTTCCATCCCATAAAGCGATCAGGCGCACGCGATCGATTCCAAGAATCATGGAGGAGTAAAGCGACCAACGGTTGTTACGCTCATAGGCATCATCACCTGCTTTGACTTTGCCTACATGATCAAGCTGGAAGCTGATTTGGACATCAGAGTGGTTGCGGATATTATAAAAACGTTCCACCCATTCATCCCCTGCAAAACTGACATTTCGTTTGATATATTGGGGCTCACTAAAGGGCAGATGCACCTCGACCTTCATATCGCGCTCAAGACAAGCTTCAATGAAGATGATCTCTCCACCACATGCAGCTCCTGCAGTGACGCCCAAATCATCTTTTCCAATATTATATTTATCTAGGGCAGCGTCGATCCGTTTTCGAGCCTCTTTCTCCATTTCAGGCAGGAAGCGTTTTTCTTCTTGTTCTTCTCTGTCAATCTTATGCCCGGTGAACAAGATGACCCATTCTTGGCCTTTGACCACTATTGCTTCTTCTTCGGGTTTTTCTTCTTCAGGTTGCTCTTTGCGTATACGACGGATCTCATCTTTTAGAACCTGGACACCCACTTCCACAAATTCTGGTCGTAATGACAGAGAACTGAGGATACCCAGCTGGTCGATTGATGATTGTAAGAAGAAAATATTCTTCCTTGCCGCGGTAAGGGCTTTCTTATAGGCTCGCTTGACTATTTTAGCTTCGTCTGCTGTCATCACCATCAAATCTGCTAAAGAAACCAAAGTCCAGTAGTCGCTGGCCTCATCCAGTGCCATATTCTTTAGAGCGAATTCTAATGTTCCTTTCAAATTTGGCAAAATATCGCGCACAGCTTGAACATCAGGATCATCACCTTCGTCATAATGTTCAGCCAAATGATCGAGAATAATTGCAAGGGTGAGTGCATTGATCCCAGGGTAATACTCATTCAGATCGTAGTAGAACCCCTTGAGATAAGTGACAATTGACTTTACCAACCAGTGAGAGGATTCAAAAGCTTCCTTTAGGCGTATTCCTTCATCGCCAATATTCAGCCAGGAATCAGTCCACATATCTTTGTAGATGCGTCCCAAATATGCTATCGCCTCAGTATCGCTGGGTTCATCACCAAGCAAACTCTCCAATTTAACGATAGCTTCATCCACACGACCAAGTCGGTTCAAGTGAAAAGCTTCTTGTCGACGGAATTCGGTGTTCTTGGAGTTGAGCTCCAGCCCCTGCCGATACTGTTGCAAGGCTAACTCATGGCGTTCCATCCCACGTAGTGCCTTACCAGCCTCTCCAATAGCTTCCTCTTTGATTAATGGATTACTGATCTCCTCAGTGAGCAACATAATATCGCCCATGCGCTTCTGGCGTTGAGAAATGGTGACGCGCTCTTTCCACTCGTTATACTCACGCCAAAAACCGGTCGCCAAAGGAGTACGCAACGTTTTTCGATCTGGCTCTTCAAGCCCTGTAAGCAGGTTGAAGACCGGGCTGTGGATGGCATCCTGGTCAGTTGCCCAAGTATCGCGGCAAACCCGCGCAATTGCCTGAATATCTTTTTCTAGAAATTCGGGATCGGGCACACCTTCATCAGTGGTATGGTAGGGAATGGTGCGCACGTTGAAAATATCGAAGGGCATGTAGGCGCGCCCAGATTGGATATGCACCACGCCGCGCGAGCGAAAGGCATGGCGAATGCCTAATTCGTAGAATACATTGGCATTATCGATGCTCAAATCGCAGATTGCCAAATCTGCCAGAAGAAGTTCTTGGAACATGTCGGTGAGGATATCGCCAGTGGTTGTCGCTTCATCAGCTCGAAAAGGCTCGAAACCGGCTTCTACGAGGGCAGGTTTGATCAGATCCTGGTAAATGGCGTTGAAGTTTATTACCGTGCCGTCGAAACCTTCTTTAGTGCCAAATGGCATTACCACAAAAGCATGCGGTTTGGTCTCGCGCGATTCTTCTTTTTGAGCGTCAGATTTTACTGAAACGGGAATGATTTCAGCCTCTTCGACAATCTCTTCGATAACTGCTACAACGGACCCTTTTACTTCAGCAACTGCTTCTTGGACTGCTTCCTCAACTGCAACTCTGACGGATTGCTTCACTGCAGAAACCGCGCTTTCTACCGCTGCATCCTGAACATCTTGCAATGATTCGTCTTTTGTATTCTTTTCTGATTTGCTCACCAATTCTTCCTCCGCAGGGCTCCATAGGTTTTTTATTGCATCGCCAAACTTGCTCATCATTTTCTCCTCACTCGCAACAGAGCTTTAGGACTCATCTTCCCAAACTTCATCAGCGAAATCTGTTTCATCACCAAACTCGTCATCATCTTCGCCGAAATCCTCATCAACAAAATCCCCGTCTAAATCAATTTCAACTTCCTCATCATCGCCAAAGTCTTCATCATCAAAATCTTCTCCGAGATCCTCACCACTCGCGCTGGCAACAAGTTCTTCAGCTTCGGTTTCTTCAGGCGAGAAATCCTCCGAAAAACCCTCTTCAGAAACACCGGAGAAGAGAGATGATTCTGCAATGGCGGCATCCACAGTGCCTTCAACACTCGTCGGTTCTGATACATCGGCAAAAAATTCTTCATCATCTGTGACCATTGACTCGGCTACGGCGTCCGATTCGGCCAATGCAGCATCAACCGCACTTTCCACTGTTATTGGCTCAGGTTCAGGTGTATAGAAGTCATCCTCAACAATTTCTGATTCTGCAAATGCAGTTTCGGGGGCCTCTTCAAATGCGTCAAAGGATTCCTCTGGGGGAATATCTAAATCATCTTCATCAATTGCGGTAATACCTGCAAACATGCTGCGAAGAGAATCAGCAGAGTCTTCAATGACAGATTCCACCCGGTCTACAGCTTCAACAAGGCCCTCGTCGTAAAGTTCTTCAACCTCGGTGAACAATTTCTCTTGAAGTTGGGCAGTGGCTTCACGGCCTTCTTCGATCATGTGCTCTACCAGTTCCGCTTCATCACCTTCTGATTCAGCCAGAGCCTTTCTCATCGCACTGACCCATTCCAGATTCTGGTCGTAAAGAACCTTTTCTGTCTTAATAGCCAATTGAGCTGCATTTTCTTGGCTTGGTCCAGCATATCTTAGAGTCAACCACCAATCGCGGATAATGCTCAGTTCAAGGATCACCTGGCTATAATTGCCCACCCGCATATCGAGGCCGCGCAGCTCTTCCCAACCAATCAACGCTGATGCAATCGACGCTGTAAATGCAACCCAGATCGCCAAGTTCCCACCCCAGGCTGCCAGAAAAGCGCCAACTCCGCCAAACGCTAATATCGACCATTGGATCAGTTTGCGATCTCGCTGCAATTCCAAATTCTTCTTGGTATGCCAAAGAAGTTGATCTTCAAGACGATAAACCAAATACTTTTCTCCATCCAGGTCTGTAAAACCAGGATCACTTCTTTCGTCATCTGGGTAAAAGTACGGGGGTACATCACCCTTAAATTCAGTCAGAACCAACTCTCCACCAGCACCTCGGAATAAATCACGTTGAATAGATGCCAGGCGATTACTGAGCAAGGTATCTCGATTCGCCGCATTTTTGTTTGCTGTTCGATAGATGTATATTTCTTTCAGAATACCTTCTGCTGCCGCCCGATAAGAAAGGTATTTCTGGCCTTGTTGGAATTTATTTGTAAATGCTGCAAATACAGATATCAATATTGGGGTCAGAATCAATAACACCCTCAAGATGATCCCAACTATTGCGGAAACTTGATCGGTAAAGTTATCTACCAGAATGGCAAACAAGACAGCCAACACACCTAAAGATGCCATGAAGCGCCGTAGCCACATATACTGGTTTTGCACAGCTTTTGCGTTTGCATCCAATACTGCGTAGCGCCGCCAGGCAGTTTCTAGAAGTGAATTTTGTGATGTGTATTCAATCATTACAGACCTTCCTCATCGAGAACATACAAGGGTTTTCTTCCAAACTAAAAATCTAATTTGTCGTACAACTTGCGCATTTCTAAGGGTTTCTTCTCGCTGGTAATTTCAGAGATCTTTGCATACGCCTCAAACAAACGCTTGCTAAGTACTTCACAGAGCTCAACTAAAAGTTCAGGGTCTTTTTTGGCGAATTCAATAAAACTATCGTTCTTCATAAAAAGAGTTCTAGTTTCTTTCATCGCAGTCGCAGTAACAGAGTTGGGGGCGTCATAAAACAATGACATTTCTCCCAAACTATCATAAGGCGTAATAAACATAATTGAAACCGAGTCAGATCGATCTTTTATTTCTCGTTCGATGGCTACCTTGCCATCTACGACGATATAAACCTCGCCACCCATTTCCCCTTGCTGAAAGATAACATCGCCCAATGAAAAAGTCTTCTCTTTACACAAATCTGCTAACTCTATCAACTGCTTTTCGTTAAGTTCATGGAACGAGGAAACATTTCGCAAGAGGGAAGTCTTCTCTTCAACTGATAACATGGTTTCATCCTATCATAGTCTCATTCTTTTTTACGATCACTCACTCTTTTCTTCAGCTGCTTAAAGAAACCACTTTGTGTAACGGAAGAGATTTCATCGTCAACGCGAGAATCATCAACGACAATTTCCATATTCATCAACCTTCGTTCTCGCTCTTTGACTTCTTGTGCATTGCTAATTGCTACCGCGGCCTGAATAGAGATACTTTCAAGAATTCGGCGGTTGTCTTCATTGAAGCCATTCAATTGACTGCTGATCATTTCAATTGTTCCCACCACTCGGCCTCTATTTCGTAACCCAACACCTAAATAGGATTTCGGATCAAAGGCATCCCAAGAGCGTTTCGTTGTCAGCTTCTTGTCTGTGTACTCAGCGATACTGTCTACAATTAAGCCATGACTATCTGTGAACAAGCGCGGGAAATAGTCTTTCTTAGGGTTGTAAGTGATCTTTTCAACAGTTTCATCATCACTCATAATCTCAACATTAGTGACATAGAGTTCAAGATCTTTATCCCTATCATCATAGAGGCAAATTTCCGCCGCATCAAAATCGACCACATTTCCCAAAGAATCGATCACATCGCTAAGCGTATCGGTGAGTTCCACGCTGGAGCTGATTTTATGGCCAATCTCATAAATTGTTTGTAACTCAGCCATCCGGGCTCGAAGCGACAAAACCATATCGCTGAAGACTCTTGCCAAGTGACCGACCTCGTCTTTCAATGACATAACATCAGAAATATCTTCGGGGGCGAAAGGTTTATGATCCTCGACATCTTGGGCTGCAGCCGCAAGTTTGCTAATTGGTCGCGCAATTCCCCTAGCAAGCAAAATAGCTGCAATCACAACAAGTATCGCCAAACTTGTGGCACCGATACCTGTTTGGATTGCCAAATCATATATAGATGACAAAAACACATTGGAAGACATTGATACGCCAACAATCCATTCAATTTTCTCCGTCTGTTTGTAACCAACGATATATGCAGCACCTTCTTCGGCATCTTTATATGATGTTACACCTGATTTATTGTCTACTAAGACAGCCAATTCTGGAATACCTATATAGGAAAGTGGTGTATCCATCACAAACCGCTCTTCTACCATTTCTTGTACAACTGGCGATAATTCCGCTAAACCCTTCAGTTGCCAGCTTGGTTTATCTTCTGGAGCGCTGACAACAACGCCATCAAAATCTGCCAGGAAGGCAGACACCGAGCCGCTTTTCTCATTGAAAGCATTGATCATCTCTGTTACAGCTTCTCCCTGGACTTTGATGGCGGCTACACCAATAACCTGGTTGTAATCACCGTAGACTGGAGAAGTAAAATAGAATCCTAGTTTTTTACTGACTCGTCCAACCAGCGCATCAATATGAGGTTTTCCTTCACGGGCGTTGATGAAATAATGTCTATCCCTAAAAACATTGCCAACAACGCTGGGAAGACCATCCAATTGTTGGGAGACAAGTGAAGTTCCTTCTGCGTCCATAAGGTATATATACTCATAATAAGGATTCGAATTGAGTATTTCCTTAAATCGCCAATTGACTAATTCTAATGCTGCCTCATCATCGGGGGTTTTTAATATTCCAACTACAGAAGGATCACTGCTCAATTGGATTGCAGCAATCTGATTATCATCCAACAATTGATCAAACCGACCCGCCACACCCAATGAAAGCAAATCCAATTCTTCAATTGCTCTTTGCTCCAGCAAATCGGCACCAATATATAGCTGATAGATCGAAATAATGGTCAATGGCAAGAGCGCTGCCAATAGAAATGCTATCAAGAGTTTGGTGGTAAGAGACCGTTTGCGGCCACCATATTTTTCTTCCTGTGAGCTACTCATGCTGCTCTCCTTATTTGTCTGTGCGAAACCCAAAGGCCATCCCGAACTGGGATAATGACACTATTTAATTCCGGGTGAGTTGCCACCTGCTCGTTATATGCCTGAATCCCGCGGATCTGTGCCGGGGTATCTTCAGAATTATTATGCAAGACTTCAC
>JADHTJ010000083.1 GCA_016785015.1 Anaerolineales bacterium | reverse complement strand
TCTAGCCGTTGCATTATTTCCAATCGAGTAAGTTCTTTGTTGCTCATTGTTAGTAGTTTGTCCATTTCTGTCCCTTTCTTCATGATTTAGGACATTTTAACTTTGCAGAAATAGGACTCTACTACTTTGCACTAACAAGTGTCTGCCTTCCACTTGACTTACAAGATAGCATCATGTTACACTTTCTTCTACCGACCGGTCGGTAGGGAGATGTTTGTTTCCTCCTTACCAACTTCCCGCTCACACATTCCAAGTAGGAAAACGTGTCCAAAGAACAAATTCTCGTAGCCGCCGCCCAGATCTTCAGCCAAAAAGGCTATCACGCCACCTCGATGCAGGATATCGCCGATGCCGTCGAGTTGAAAAAAGCCAGCCTCTATCACCACATCGCCAAAAAACAAGATATCCTGCTGATTTTGCTAGACCGTGCTTTGGACCTGGTCATTCAACAAGTGAGCGAGGCCATTGCCGGTGAAGAACCGGCACCAGAGAAGCTCAGTTTGGCTATGCGCATCTATGTAGACACATTAGCCAGCCACGGCGATCTTTCCTCGGTGCTGCTGCTTGAATATCGCTCTCTTGAACCTGAGCAATATGGCAGTCATATTAAACGCCGCGATCGGTTTGAGGGAATATGGCGAGACCTGATCCAGGAAGGTATCGATGCTGGACTTTATGATTGTCCAGATCCCGCGCTGTCAGCACGGACGCTCTTAGGGCTGCTCAACTGGACGATCATGTGGTACAGCCCCCAGGGATCGCTCTCCCCCATCGAAATAGCAGATCAATATGCAGATTTACTTTTACACGGATTGCTCATCCGTTAATTCGCCATGGATTACAGCGCCGTAGTTGATGTTCATCAAAAGCCACAAAATCACGAAGTCCAAATCTTCGAGAGCAGAGAGGGCGCGCGCATCGCTCAACTGCCTCTGAATGCATTTCCAGATTTCTGGGTCTATGCCTATCTCGTCCTGGTGGATGATATCTGCGTCCTGATCGACACCGGCTCAGGCTTCCATGAGAACAACCAGCATCTTGAAGAAGGATTTCGGGACGCGGGAGATCTACTCGGTGAGCCTATCGAGTTCAGTGATCTGACCCACGTACTTATTACTCATGGACACATCGACCATTATGGGGGTTTGCCCTTTGTTCGCCAAAAATCCAAGGCGCTGATCGGCGTGCACGAGCTCGACCAGCACAACCTGACTCACACAGAGGAGCGCCTTGCCATCACGGCCACTCGCCTGGAACGTTACCTGGCTGAAGCAGGGTTGGGTACAGAAACTTCACAGGAGCTTGTACAAATCTACAAGATGACCAAGCTAAATTATCAACCCCAAAAAGTTGATTTCACTTACGAAGCTGTTGATATGCAACTGGGGCCTTTAACGATGCTGCACGTCCCAGGGCACTGCGCCGGACAGGTGGTCATCCGCCTGCACGACGTGCTCTTCAGCGGCGATCATGTTCTTTCTAAGATCAGCCCACACCAGGCGCCGGAAAGGCTGTCGTTGTTCACCGGGCTGAATCATTATCTTCAATCCCTCGAAGCAACCCAGAGCTGGTCCGAGGGCATCCAGCTTTCATTAGGAGGCCATAACCCACCCGTCACAGACTTGAAACAGCGAATCCGTGAAATCCAAGATATTCATAAAGAACGCCTGGCAGAATTCCTTGAAATCCTCAAAGAGCCGCACACCATTGCAGAAATCTCCAAGACATATTTCGGCGAGACCCACGGCTATAACATCATCCTGGCACTCGAGGAAGCTGGCGCACATATCGAGTATCTTTATGAACGCGGTCAGCTAGAAATTGCCAACTTAGATGAAGTAGAAAGCGGTGGCGGCCTTGCGCCGATCTGCTATAAAGCATTAAGCCCTGCATAGTTCGTAGTGACGCACGAGAGTGCGTCATTGCTAATGACGGGCACTCTCGTGCCCTACTACAAACATTAACAATTACCAATTCAATATTCACCGTTAGATAAGGAGGACCCTATGTATTCTTTCCAGCCTTCTGAAGAGCAGCAAATGCTGGTCGATGCCATCAAGCGTTATGCTATGGACGACCTGCGCGCCGCTGCTCGAGATGCCGATGAAGAAGGCACACTACCCCCCAAATTAATCGAGAAAGGATGGGAGTTGGGCTATCTGCAAGCCTCCATCCCCGAGGCATATACTGGTTTCGGCGAACGCTCCGCGGTATCGGGCGTTTTAGCAGCCGAAGAAATGGCCTACGGAGATCTTTCGGGTGCTCTGGCTGTGATGACTCCCGGGCTTTTCAGCACACCGATCTTGCTGGCCGGCACCGAGGAACAGAAGGCCGAGTTCATCCCGCCGGTCATAGAGATGGAATGGAAGCCCTTTACCGCTGCGCTGATGGAACACCGCGTGGACTTCGACGTCAATGAACTGAAGACCATTGCTGAAGCGGATGGCGATTCCTATCTGATCACAGGTGAAAAAACCTATGTGCCCTTCGCTGAGGGTGCAGAAGCTTTCATGGTGTACGCATCTCTAGAAGGTGTTACGCAGGGCTTCATTGTCCCGGGCGACGCTAAAGGGCTAGAAGTCGGCGAGAGGCAAAAACTCCTGGGTCTCAACGCCCTACCGCTTTATACGCTCAAACTTGATGGTGTGCGCGTACCCAAAGCCAACCGCCTCGGCGGCGATGAGGGCCACGATTTGGCACCCATCATGGCGGCGTCTAACGTCGCGCTGGCAGCAATGGCCATTGGCGTCTCTCGGGCGGCCCTGGACTATTCCATCGAATACGCCAAAGACCGCGATGTCTTCGGGGTCAAAGTGGCGCAAAAACAGGCCATTGCATTCTTCATCGCCGAGATGGGCACCGAGATCGAAGCTATCCGCCTGCTGGTATGGGAGGCCGCCTGGATGATTGACCAGGGTATGGATGAAGCCTACAAACAGGCTTACCTGGCCATCTCTGGCGCAGTCGATACGGCCATGATGGTCACAGACCGCGCCGTGCAAATCTTGGGCGGGCATGGCTATATCCGCGAGCATCCCGTTGAGATGTGGATGCGCAACGGCCGAGGCTTCGCCACGTTCAGTGGATTGGCGATTGTTTAGTCAAGAAGTCAAAGAGTCAGATAGTCAATGGACTAATAGCCGCATCCAATAGCGAAATTGAAGGCCGACTACGAGACACCAAACTATCAGACTACAAGACTAAAGACTAGGAGACTAATTTTATGATCGAATTCACAACCCCCAAACCGATCCAACAGATTCAAACTGTCGTCGAAACAGTGGCAATCAACATGATGCGCCCGGTTTCACGGGAAATGGACGAGAACGAGCACGCCATCCCCTGGGATTTCATCAATTTCATGCACACGGCTATCAGCTCCATGGGCGGCACAAACATGGCGCCTGAAGAAAAGAAAGACGAAAAGCCGGACGCAGGCGCGGACAAGAAGAAACGCCCACCTCTTGGGTACCAACGCATTGGCGCCATGGTTGAGATGTTGTCCTGGGGCGATGCAGGAATGTATCTCTGCATCCCGGGCGGGATGCTAGGATCTGCGGCCGTGGCTGCTTCTGGTACCCCCGAACAGAAGAAGCGCTTCCTGAGCCGCTTCATGGGCGATAAGCCCGTCTTTGATGCCATGGCAATGACTGAACCACAGGCTGGTTCGGACACTTCAGCAATTCGGGCCACAGCCATACTCGACAAGGATACTAACGAATGGGTGCTCAACGGCGAGAAAATCTTCGTCACTGCCGGGCAGAAAGCCCTGGAAGAATCGGATGGATTCTGCGTCGTCTGGGCTAGCATCGATCCCGAAGCTGGGCGCGCCGGAATGCGCTCCTTCGTCGTTGAGGCTGGAACGCCTGGCTGCAAGGTCACCAAACAAGAGCACAAACTGGGCATCCGCGTCAGCGATACGGTTTCGATTCACTTCCAAGATTGTCGCCTTCCCTACGAGAATATTCTCGGCAGCCCAACGGTGGAGAAAACCACCAAAGGTTTCAAAGGCGCTATGGCAACCTTCGATGCCACGCGGCCGATCATTGCCGCCCAAGCTGTGGGCATAGCTCGTGCAACGGTAGAGCTGGTCAAAGAAGTCCTCGAGGAGCAAGGCATCGAGATCCGCTACGGGCTGCCCAGGCAGAAAATGACCAGTATCGAACGCGATGTCATTGATATGGAAGTCATGGTTCGCGCCGCCTGGCTGTTGACCATCAAAGCGCTATGGATGGCCGACAATAAGATCCACAATCCCAAAGAAGCCTCCATGTCCAAGGTGTATGCCGGCGATATTGTCGTCAGGGTCACACAAAAGGCCGTGGAATTGTTAGGTCCTTTGGGATATAGTCGGGAACTACTGCTTGAGAAGTGGTTCCGCGATGCCAAGATCACCGACCTTTACGAAGGCACCGGCCAGATCAATCGTCTGGTGGTGGCCCGAAATATGCTCGGGTATCGAGGTAGTCAGTTGAGATAAATTTTTAGGTCACGCAAAGGCGCCAAGACGCAAAGAGAAACATAACATGAATTCTTGGCGACTTAGCGTCTTTGCGTGAGATCGCAGGTTCCCAATCCACTCCTACGAAGGATGCCAAACGCGGTAAAATTTGTCATGTTGAATAATTTTCGAACAATGAACACTCAACGGTATAAATCAATTTCATGGAGACACGTTCAATGACAAAGAAACGCCGCATTGGCATTTTAACGGGGGGTGGTGATGTACCTGGTTTAAACGTCGCCATTAAGGCTGTAGTAACTCGATCACAAGATCATGATATCGAGATTGTCGGCTTGCGCCGCGGCTGGTGGTCAGTTGTTGGGATCAACCCAGAAAATCTTGAGAATGCAGAAGAACTCACGATAGATTTGACTCCTGCTGAGGTGCGCACCATCGATCGCACAGGCGGTACGATACTGCACTCATCACGCACAAATCCATCTAACATGAAACCCAAGGATATTCCTGACTATGTCGCCAAGGAAGACCGCGTTGCAAAGGATGACGGAACAGTGGATATCACCGGGCATGTGTTGAAAGTGTTAGATGCGCTTGAGCTAAGCGCGCTGATCCCCATCGGCGGTGATGATACGCTCAGTTATGCCACCCGCTTATATCAAGAGGGTTTCCATACTGTGGCCATTCCCAAAACGATGGACAATGATGTCTTCGGTACGGACTACTGCATTGGATTTTCGACCGCAGTCACTCGCTCCGTTGAAAATATCACGGCGGTGCGCACAGTTTGTGGTTCACATGAACGCATTGGTATCGTTGAGCTGTTTGGCCGCAACTCGGGTGAAACATCGCTCTTTGCTGCTTATCTTGCCGATGTCGATCGCGCGATCATCTCTGAAGTACCTTTCGACCTGGATAAGCTGATCGATTTCTTGAAGAACGATCGAGCAAGAAATCCTTCTCACTATGCGATCATGACCATCTCTGAAGGTGCTCATCTCGTCGGTGGAGAGATTGTTCAATCGGGCGAGGCTGATGCATTCGGACACCAAAAGTTAGGTGGAGTAGGGCAAATCGTCTCACAGGAAATCAAGAAACGCTCAGGGATGCACACCGTCTACCAACAGTTGGCCTACCTGATGCGTTCCGGATCACCGGACTCTCTCGACCGTATGGTGGCAGTCTCCTTCGGCAACCTGGCTTTTGACCAGGTTATGTTGGGGCACACCGGCCGCATGGTCTCTCTACAGACAGGCATCTACACCACTGTACCCTTGCCCATGGTCATTTCGGCTAAGAAAACAGTTGATGTAGATGCACTCTACGATCCTGAAAACTACAAGCCTAAAGTGAAGGACATGCTAGGTAAACCGATGTTCTTGTATTAGATAAACGCTGATTGAGTAGCTTCGAAGAATTTCGAGGCGTATCGAAATCAAGTTTTTCGTCATGGCAATTCTGGTTTCGATACGCCACAAATGTGGCACTCAACCGATGAATTGCCTATCTAGGAACAAAATGACGCAATCAAAGTGGAAAGTAGGATTCGCAACAATCTTCATCCTGGTTTTTGTATCGGGATGCAGTACGCTGGCGGAATTTCTTCCGCAGTTGGCTAGTCCTACGATCACGAACACCCCTGGGCCAACGAGTACGATAACCCCAACAAAAACAATGGTTACCTTCAATCGTTGGACATCGACACCCGCTGGGAAAGTGGGCGGACAAGAGGCTTTACCCACTTGGACTCCGATCCCCACGCAAACCCTTCGACCATCTTGGACTCCCAGGGCCGAAAGTACATTGCGTTCTACCTGGACTGCTTCACCAACCCTAACCCCTTCAATTACCCCTATTCCAACCGCGACTCCGGCGATTTTCCGTTTTCTCTTCGAGCAGTTCGAAAGTGAAGAAGATGCCTGGCTGCAAAGTGGAGGCGAGAACTGGGCCATGGATATCAAGAATGGTATCTATGAAATGCAAGTTACCATGCCCAATGTGGAAATCACCAGTTCACGAACCTGGCTCAAGTTAGCTGAAGTGCGCATGGATGCTGAAATCGGTTTCATCAATGGAGATGGCTATGCTGGTTTCAACTGCCGCGAAGGCACCGCCAGTTATTACACCCTCTTCGTCACTTCAGATGGTCAATACGGATTAGGGCATACGCTCAACTTCAAGCAAAATTTCCTGATCTTAGCGCCACATCCAGCAATTCGGATCGGCCAGGACAATCAGCTACGAGCGGAATGCCGTGGGAATACGATTACGCTATGGGTTAATGGCACCCTTGTTGTCAGAGAAGAGGTTGAGGCCTTAGGCCCCGGTTTCGCTGGCATGTTGGTGGGAACAAGGTTAGGCGACGATCACGTAACGGTACATTTTGACGACTTCCAAGTTTGGGGACCTGCGGATTACGAAATTATCACTGTCACCCCTGAGGGTGAATAAGATCACTTTGCATACGTATGGGTAGCAGGCCAACTTTGTTGGCCGAAAAGTAATCCATCAATCGTACCCTGAAGATGCCTTGTGAGCGAACAAATAATCCAAGACCAATCTTAGGAGGTTGTTATGACCTACAGAGTCAACCATGCAGTGGTTATCGGTGCTGGCACAATGGGGGCAGCCCTTGCCGCACACCTTGCCAATGCTGGTGTCCGCACAACCCTGCTTGACATTATCCCCTGGGAACTGACCGAAGATGAGAAAGCCAAAGGTCAATCCCTGGAAGACCCCAAGATACGCAACCGCATCGTCAGCGCTGGATTGCAATCCGCGGTGAAATCGCGCCCGGCCAGCTTTTTCTCTAAAGAGCTTGCTGACCTTGTCGCCATCGGCAATCTCGAAGATGACTTCGATGTCATCGCTGAGGCCGATTGGGTGATCGAGGCGATCATCGAGAACTTGAAGATCAAGCAAGACCTGATGAAGCGCATCGATGAGATCCGCCCGGAGCACTGCATTATCAGCACCAATACCTCGGGCATTCCAGTGGCAGATATCGCAGCCGGTCGCTCTGAGGGGTTCCGGCAACATTTCTTGGGGACGCACTTCTTCAATCCGCCGCGCTACCTCAAATTGCTAGAGATCATTCCAGGGCCAGACACCAGCCCCGAGGTGATCAAGTTCATCAGCCATTTCGGCGAGTACCGCCTCGGAAAAGGCATTGTCCCCTGCAAAGACACACCAAATTTCATCGCCAATCGCTTAGGCTTTGGCAGCGGCGCTTTCTCTTTGGATTACATCCTCGAGCACGGTTATACCATCGCCGAAGTGGACAGCATTACCGGTCCTGCTATCGGGCGTCCCAAAACAGCCACCTTCCGCCTGATCGACCTGGTGGGGGTAGATGTCTGGGAACACGTCGGTACCAATCTTGCTGAAGCGATCACTTACGACGAGCATGCCATGCGCTACCTGGGATCGGAGAAAGCGAACTCGCTGATCCACTCCATGGTGGAGAATGGCTGGTTGGGCAACAAGACCAAACAGGGCTTTTACAAGATGGTCAAGAAAGATGGGGGCAAAGAGTTCTGGACGCTCAACCTGGAAACACTGAAGCATGAACCCCCAGGCGAAAAGCCGCGCTTCGAATCCATCGGTGAGGCGAGGAAAAAAGAGACGCTGGCAGAAAAACTAGAAGTTCTACTGGCAGCCGAAGATCGAGCCGGGCAGTTGGTGCAAGCTATGACCTACCAGGGCTTGGCCTACGCTTCCGAGCGCATCCCCGAGGTTGCTGATACCCCCAAGCCTATCGATGATGCTATGCGTTGGGGCTTCGGCCACCAGGCCGGACCTTTTGAGATTTGGGACATAATCGGTGTTGCTAAGGCCGGTGAGGCAATGAAAGCCGCAGAGTTTCCCCCTGCTCCCTGGGTGGATAAGATGTTGGCAGCCGGCTTCGAGACGTTTTATAAATACAAGGGTGATCAGAAAATCGGTGCGTACAATCCTGCCAAAGGAGATTACGAGACAATTGAGCGCACCCCGGGCCTGATTGTGATCAAGGAAGAAAAAGACGCTGGCAAGGTAGTCGCCCAAAACCCCGGAGCAACGCTGGTCGATATCGGCAATGGTGTGGCCTGCGTGGAGTTCCAAACCAAGATGAACTCCATCGATGACGATATCATGGCGATGCTCAACGAGGCCATGGACCGTGCCGAGGCTGGCGAGTTCGAGGGCATCGTTGTCGGTAACGACGACGAGCGCGCCTTCTGCGCCGGAGCAAATGTCTTTGGCGTGGTGATGGCTGCCCAAAATGGCATGTGGGATCAGCTTGAAGGGGTGGTCAAGATGCTCCAAGACACCAACATGCGCATGCGCTACTTCCCCAAGCCGATCGTTGTGGCTCCCTTTGGGTTGACCTTAGGTGGTGGTGGTGAGATTACGATGCATGGCAGTCGCGTGGTTGCGGCGGCTGAGTTGTATATCGGCCAAGTGGAGTTGGGCGTCGGTGTGATCCCAGCGGGCGGCGGCACAAAAGAGTTTTTGCGCCGCATCGTTAATCCTCCGATGCGCACCAAGGATGTCACCGTGCTGCCCTTCATGCAGACGGTCTTCGAGCTAATCGGCATGGCGACAATAGCCACCAGCGCCGTTGAGGCTCGCAACCACGGTTTCCTGGGGCCCAAAGATCGTATCGTATTGAACCGCGATCACTTGTTGTCTGAGGCAAAGAAAGAAGTTTTGCACATGCTCAATATCGGCTATGTGCCTCCTGCCCCAGAGAAGATCTATGCTGCCGGGCGAGATACGCTGGCTGCATTGCGAGCTGGCCTATATATGTTCACAGAAGGCGGCTTTATTACCGAGTATGAGTCTCACATTGGCGAGAAGCTAATCTATGTGATGACCGGCGGTGATCTGAGTAAACCTGCCTGGGTGAGCGAGCAATACATCCTCGACCTGGAACGTGAGGCCTTCGTCTCCCTGTGTGGCGAGGCAAAAACCCAAGAGCGCATGTGGCACATGCTGCAAAACAACAAAGTTCTTAGAAATTAATGGGACACGGATTTTAAGGATGAACACGGATTCTTTAATGTTCTCATCCTTGGATGTGTCAAAAGTTGAGCAGAGCTAAATGACCTTTGAAGGAAAACATAGCAAAGAAACCGAATTGATCATTGGAGCTTTTTCCGATGTATACAATAAGCTTGGCTATGGTTTCAATGAAAAGGTTTATAAAAATGCCTTGATTATGGTACTGCTAAAACTAGGCGCTAAAGTTGAGCAACAAAAATCCATTCAAGTTTTCTTTGACAATCAAGTCGTTGGAGAATATTTTGCTGATCTGGTTGTCAACGACAGTGTAATCGTTGAGCTAAAAGCTGTACGGAATCTACTTCCCGAGCACGAAGCACAGTTACTCAATTACCTAAAAGCCACAGAATTTGAAGTTGGATTACTACTCAATTTTGGACCAAAGTCAGATGTCAAAAGAAAGGCTTTTGACAATGAGAGAAAAGGCTCTCTCGCTTGGATAAAGATTTAAGGAAAACTTAGCACACAGAAAACTCGGAATAAGCAAAATAAAATCCCAAAAATCCGTGTTTATCCGTGTCCAAATAAGGAGATAGAAATATGTCCAAAAGAGACCCCCAATACGATCCCGTCATTGTCGCGGCGGCACGTACACCGGTAGGCAGGGCCAAACGAGGCAGCCTGGCTACAGTGCGACCAGAAGATATGGCCGCGGCGGTGATCAAAGAACTACTCAAACGCGCTGATCCCCTCAACCCTGAGGAGATCGACGACGTGATTATCGGTTGTGCCTTCCCCGAAGGTGAGCAAGGTATGAATATGTCGCGGCTGATCGGCTTCCGGGCGGGGCTGCCTGTTTCTGTGCCCACCGAAACCATCAACCGCTTCTGTTCATCTGGTCTGCAGAGTATTGCTCACGCAGCTATGGCGATCATGGCCGGGCAGATTGATGTTGCAATCGCTGGCGGCGTCGAGTCGATGACCATGGTACCCATGACTGGCTATCACTTCGCCCCATCACCCCATCTGGCAGCATACTATCCCGAGGCTTTCACCAGCATGGGCCTGACCGCCGAGAATGTGGCCGAGAAATATGGCGTCAGTCGCGAAGATCAAGACAAATTCGCTTTACGCAGCCATACACTGGCCAATGAGGCTGTCACCTCGGGACGCTTCGATGAAGAACTGGTTCCCATGGAAGTCGAGATCGTCGAGCCAGGTTCCAACGGCCAACCCAAAACTAAAACCTTCACATTCAAGCGCGATGAAGGTCCGCGCGCCGATACCAGCTTGGAAGCGTTAGGCAAACTACGCGCCGTCTTCAAAGAAGGCGGTACCGTAACGGCCGGAACATCATCACAAATGTCGGATGGCTCTGCTGGTGTGGTGATCATGTCCAAAGCCAAAGCTGATGAACTGGGACTCAAACCGCTGGCTCGTTTCATTTCGTTTGGCGTGGCTGGCGTGCCGCCCGAAATTATGGGTATTGGTCCAGTTGAAGCTATTCCCAAGGCGCTCAAAATCGCTGGGATGTCGCAAGATGAAATCCAACTGATCGAGCTCAACGAGGCTTTCGCCGCCCAAGGTTTGGCTGTGATGCGCGAGCTGGGACTCAGCGAAGAGATCACCAACGTCAATGGTGGTGCTATCGCCCTGGGTCACCCTCTCGGAGCAACCGGCGCCAAATTGACGGTGCAATTACTCTTTGAAATGAAACGCCGCGAGCTAAATCACGGTATGGTCAGCATGTGCATCGGCGGCGGTATGGGTGCTGCCGGGATTTTCGAGAATTTGAATTAGCAATACAAAATTTTCACCGCAAAGGCGCAAAGATCGCTAAGAATTCTTTTGTTCTCCTTCGCGCACTTTGCGTCTTCGCGGTTGAAATAATTATGAAGGAGTTAAATATGTCTGATTTAACTGTCAAAGAATTAATTTTCAACCATGAGAAAGCCTTCCAGGCAGACAAAGCTGCCGGGGTCGAGGCTGTGATCCAATATCATCTCACCGGCGACGAGGGCGGCGATTACATCATCAACATCAAAGATGACGCCTGCACTGTTGATGAGGGCACCGCTGAAGCCGCCGTTATGACCCTGACAGCCGATGGCCGCTATTTCGGGGATGTATTGTTGGGAAAAGAAGATGGCATGAAGGGCTTTATGCAGGGTAAGCTCAAATTAGCGGGTGATCTGAACCTGGCGATGAAGTTGACCAGTTTCTTCAAAATGGGATAGACTGGTCACAAGTTCCAAGTTGCAAGTACAGGGCATACTCCATTCGTATGCCCTGTTTTGGTGTAGCAAAAAGCCCCAATCATTGGATTGAGGCTCAGAATATAGTTTTGTTTGTTTTTGCTTAGTGCAGCGTCTCTGAGTGGACATTGTTGCCCTGGTTGGGGTCAGCGAAGCCTGGGTGCACTTCGCAACCGATCAGGTAGCTGAAGACGTTGGTGTCCAGGTTGATGCCGGTGGAGAATTCTCGTGTCTGTCCTGGGTTCAGGTTCAGCTTGACATTGAAGTTGCGATGACCACCACTGCTCAGATGACCATTGTTCTTGTCGGTGCGCTCTGCTGAGCAAGATACCTGCACATTGACGTTGCTCAAAGTTCCCGGCCCATGATTGGTGATACGGACGAAGAACTGACCGTGGGGCTGCTTGCCAGGGAAGATATCGGTCACTGCCAAGTCGGCGTTGAATTGACCATTACTGCCACCCGGTTTGCCAGATCCGCCCGGTTTCCCACCGCCGCCCTGTCCCTTCAGATGTTCAATGTAGAAGTTGTTGCCGCCATTGGGATCATTGAAACCAACTTTGAGTTCGCAGCCAACCTGGTACTCGTAAACATTGGTGTCCAGATTGAGGCCGGTGGGGAAGGACTGCGTCTGACCAGGGTTCAAGTTCAAGGTCACGCCAAATTGACGCTGCTTGCTGGGGCCTGCCATGCCATTGTTGACATCCTGGCTGTTGAAGCCGCAGAGAATGTCGGCGTGCACGTTGTTTAGCGTGCCCGGCCCATGGTTGGTGATGCGCACATGAAACTGGCCGTGGGGCTGGCCGCTGGGATAGATATCGGTCACAGCCACGTCGGCTGTGAAGGCGCCGGGCGCCCCGGATGGGGCCGCAGCCGCAATGGAGCTGATCGAGAGGGCAATTATCGCCAGAAGGGGGAGTACTTTGTGGGTCGCCAGTGGTGTGCGGCGCATTCGTGTGTGTTTGTTCATGTGCTGGTTCATGATTTTCTCCTGTTTGATTAGTTTTTGATTTCTACATCTTTAGTCGCAGGAGTCCCACGAAAAGTAACAATTAAAATAATATTCGTGTCATTCGGAGAATTCGTAATAATTCGTGATAAAACATTTTGAAACCTTGTGAGGGTAATGACGTAGATCTTCATATAACTTGAGGATAGATATATGAATAGATTACATATCGCCCACTTCACGAATATTTACCACCCCGTCATCAATGGCGTTGTGCGCTCGGTTTCTGCGTTCAAAAATGCCTTCGACGAGATGGGACATAATACGTTTGTATTTACCCACCACGAAGGTGATTATGTCGATGATGAGCCCTTTGTATTTCGCTATCCCAGCTTTGAAATCCATCCCTCCATCGACTTCCCCGCGGTGATTCCTGTTTCTCCATTCGTCGACAAAATAATCCCCAACCTGAAATTGGATGTTCTTCACGCACACCACCCTTTTCTGTTGGGTCAAACCGCAGCCACAAAAGCCCAAAAGCTCGGTCTGCCACTGGTATTCACATTTCATACTCAGTACAGAGAGTACAGCCATTATCTCCCATTGCCGCAGCCAGCAGTGCAGGATTTTGCCAAAAACATGATCCATATTTGGCTATGCGAATACATCAAGCACTGTCAGCATATCGTAGTCCCTTCTGAAGGCATGAGAAAGATCCTGGTTGACGATTACGGCCTTAATGAAGGTTGTTCAGTTATCCCTACTGGAATCGATTTGACTCCCTATCAGCAGCTTGATGGTCGTACAATTCGCAATCAACGGGGATGGGGTGATGAAAAAGTGATCATCTCGGTTGGACGTCTGACTCAAGAGAAAAATTGGACCACTTTGATCGATGCATTTGGGCGGGCTTTCAAGAACCAATCCGATCACCGATTAGCGATCATTGGCGACGGTCCTGAACGAGATGATTTGCAGCAACTCGCACAAAAACTTGGGATTGCCACACAAGTGGATTTCCTGGGGAGAGTTCCATTCGAAGATATCCCCCATTATTTAGCAGCCGCAGACTGTTTCGCATTCGCTTCCATAACAGAAACCCAAGGGCTGGTAACCTTGGAAGCAATCGCCGCCGGACTGCCCGTCGTTGCCGTAGATGCGACAGGCACTTCCGATATCGTGCAAGATGGAATTGAAGGGTTCGTGACCGAGAACAAAAGCGAAGCCCTGGCCAATTCTCTGCGAAGTATGCTTGAAAACCCCGAACATTTGTATAAATTCAGAAATGCCGCGCTGCTCCGAGCAAAATTTTTTGATATTCGCAAACAGGCCAAACGCCTCGAAGAGGTATATTATCTGGCTATCGAGGATCACAAACGCGGACGTTTTGTAAAGATTGAAGGCGAAAAACATCTCGTGCCAAAAATAATCGATGCCGTTATCGCTCAGAACACAGTGGTGCATCCAATGTGAGTAATTCAAGATGAAAACGCAATCCAAAAAGACCCTAAAGGATTTTGCGAAGCACTCCGAGTGAAACGAAGGAGCAGAATCCCTTAGGGTCTTTTGAATAGACATATATATTTCACTCAACTTTGATTAAAACCGCCTGCACTATTCGTCGATAGCGGTACTCTGCCCCCGAACTACTGAAACCCTCACAGGTGATCAAGGTCAAGATATTGAAATCGCTGTGAGCCAGAGTATTCAGGTCATCGGGAGCAACCAGGATGTTGTCGCGTACTTCGTAAATGTAGCGCTTCCCGAAGGCATGGATTTCTACCCAGTCTCCGTGCTTCAGGGTGTGCAAATCGATGAAGGGTCCTGGCTGATTATCCGCATCCCAGACATGCGCTGTGATGGCCGTATTGCCTGCCCAAGTGGGGAAGGCGGTGCCCTCCAGGTAGCCTGCCCGATCACCCAGCCAGGTTACGTCCCAGCCGTGTTCTGTGAAGGGCACACCCACAATGGGCAATTCCAGGCTCAATGCCGGAATCGCTAAGATGAAATTGTCATCGCGAGGAGCGAATTGTGCAACGACGCGATCTCCAGCAGAGTGGGGAGATTGCTCACCTGCACTTGGCACCGCAGGTGCAAGTGTCAACCTTTCGGGGTTCGCAATGACATTAAAATAATCTTTTTCAGCAGGCTGTTCTGGCAGGAGATGGATTTCTCCGGGAGCAAAGCCTGTCTCAGGCAGGGGTGCCACGCCCAAACCAAAGTCGCTGAACTGCCACATATCCACACAACGGTAACCATCAACGTTGTATGCATTGGGCACGTCACGCCAGGCTTCATCTCCATGACGCGTAAGTACATGTAAATTGTCTAAATCAAATCCCGCCTGGCGCAGTTGTGCTGTGGTTGGCCTGAACATGATCTGAATCGGCAAGCTGAAGTCCGTGATTTCCTCTCCGTTGGGGCCAGTGAAGGTGATATCGAAGACTTGATCACCAATAATGATGTTGCCTTCATCACCGTCTATGGGTAGGCGTACGATGGTCAGCTGTGTGCCATTGGGCACCGCGCCGGGGGGCACAATCACTGTGACCGCGCCGGCATTGAATTCACCACCATCTTCACCTATATTAAATTTTTGGGTGGCAGGATTGCCACCGCTGGGTACAACACCAGTCCCTTGGATATTGAACTCATAGGGATTCTCATCGGCATCATCATTTATGATACTTACAGTAGCTTGGCGCAATTCCTCGCCGCGTGGATCAAAGGTGATCTCAAAGGTCGTGGTTCCACCGCTGTTGGCAACAGTTGAAGCGGCATCAGATGCCAGGGTAAATTCAGCCGCGTGAGCCCCACCGATGGTGATCCTGGGATCTTCGGTCAGGTTCAAATCGACGCTGCCCGTGTTCTCGATGGTGTAGGTATAGGTGACTAATCCATTGGAAACTAGAACGGCTCCAAAATCGGTTTGATCAAGAGAACTCGGTGAGGTATCTCCATCCGGGATAGAAACGTTATTGCCCAGCACATCCATCTCTGGTGCCGGTCCGGTGCCGGTGCCCTGGATGCTGAAGTCGAAGGGGTTCTCATCGCCATCGTTATTTGCAATACTTATATTCGCTTCGCGTATTCCCTGAGCACTAGGATTGAAGGTGATCGTGAACATAGTCTGTTCACTTTCATTGAGCGTTGAAACGGTCACATCCGATGTTAGGGCGAAATCCCCAGCATGTGTTCCACTAATAGTTACAATTGGCGGGCTGAGGGGATCCACTAAGTTTAACTCCGCTTCGCCAGAATTTCTTATTGTAAAAGTACGCGTGATCGTTGCACCGTTTTCGTCTGCAGAGCCAAAATCTGTGTGATCTGGCGGGCTCGGTGTTGAATCCCCATCAAAGATGCTGGTGTCATTACCAAAGATTTCGATCTCAGGAACTGCTGCGCCACTTCCAGCAATTTGGATATCATAAGGACTCTCGTCGGGGTCATTATTAGGCATATGGATTTCTAAACTGAAATCGCCTAAGCTATCTACTTCAAAAGAGATATCGAAAGAACCGACAGCCCCCGCCGCGACCTCAATGGGCAGTGGTGTTACCAAATCAAAATTGCTGACGTTAATCAGATTATCGGCATCAACAGCTGTGATGCTGAGCTGCTCGGTGCTCAATGTGTTATCCACTGTATAGGTTAGGTTGACAACTCCTGGAGACTGATCCCCAAGATTGTCAGTGCCGCCGTCTGGGATGGATGTCCCAGCAGGGCGTTGCATATCAACTTCGGCAATTGTGACTTCGACAGTGTCAGCGCAGTCATTGTTGGTTTCACTCTCTTCGACGAGAGCATTTGTTGGGTCCACGGAACAGGACGTCACAGGATTGGCTAAATCGCCAGCCAAGCCAGCATCAGTTATTGGAATTGTGACCACAATTTCCCCCGTCGTCGCGCCGATCGTGACTGAGCCCTTGCCTGATTCTTCGCAAAGCAAAATGGATGATGCATCAATTGCGCAGTGAATGTAATCGCCGTTCGTGACGTCAGCAACACGTATGGTCGGCACACCGTAGGTCGCGCCAGTGGGGAGCGTGTCAGACAGGATCGCAGTTGTTGTGGGGAATACGGCATCTTGAGATCCAATATTTTTCAACGTAATTTCCCAATTGAAGGTGCCATTCTGGGTGACTTTGTCACTGGTATCATTGGATTTTGTTGCCGTTAGGTCTGGCCCTCTAGATTTCACGGAATCTGAGCAGCTATTATTGCTTTCATCGCTTTCACCAACTTTGGAATTGGGGTCCACCCCACAGGCTCCCCCAGAACGCGGGTTATCGAAAGTAGCAGGAACACTGGGTGTACCAGTGATGGCAACATCGAATCTGCCAGTTGTCGCGCCAAATATGAGTGTTCCGCCACGCGGATAGCATGAAATGGTCGATGAGCTAACGCTGCAATCAAGCGTATGCGCAGTTCCGCTGATGTCCACAATATTTTTGGTTGATACCGCTCCATAGCTTATATTGGTATTTGGCAGGTCATCACTAAAGATCAATTCGTCTTCTTCAAATACTGCCTCGCCAGTGCCCATATTCGTAATGCTTGTCGTCCAGGTCCAGCTTCCATTGAAATCAACCTCGCCCCCAACGTTGTTGGTTTTACTGGCGCTCAAGTCAGGCGCACTGACTGTCACCGAGTTGGCTGTGCAGCTGTTATTGCTCTCATTACTCTCGATCACATCCCCGTCAGGATCAACTCCACAAGTCCCGCCGGTCGGGTTGGTGAACGTGCCCGCTGCTGTTGGTGTTGCTGTAGTTGTGATCGTCACTGAGCCCGTGGTTGCACCAATTGTAAGGCCCGCGCTTCCAGCTATACAAATTAGTAATTTGCTGTTGAAATCGACTGCGCAAGAAATATTACCAGGGGCATTGATTTGTGCTGTAACTTTAGTATCACTGTAGCTGATATTGGTAACTGGCAACTGATCTGAGATAATCGTCTCACCGTCAGCAAAGACAGCCTCACCCGCACCCGTGTTGCTCACCACCACGGACCATGTCCAGGCGCCATCGTTAATGTCGCCCAGGCTGGTGGCATTGCTGACATTGTTGCTTTTCGATATCGTCAGGTCTGGGACACTAACCGTGACTGTATCAGAGCAGGTGTTATTGCCTTCATTGCTCTCGGTGACCTTCGAGTTTGGATCAATCGCGCAGGTCGTTGTTGGGTTGAGATTTGCACCCGTGGAGATCGGAGTGGCAGTAAAGGATAGGCTGATGGAGGCTGTTGTGGCACCAAAGGTGACATCATCACCGCTTGCAGTACAAGATAATAAATCTTTGTCTATATCGCATGAAATATTGCCGGGGTTTGTGATATTGGTGGAGCCTGCAGCATCAACAGTTACCGAGCCATAAGTCGGGTCAAGGGGCAAGTAATCAGTCAGGATGGTCTCGCCATCGGCAAAGACCGCTTTACCACCACCAACGTTGGTCATAGTAAGCGTCCAGGTCCACTGACCATCACTGAGGTCGCCACGGCTGGATGTACCTGAGACATTATTGGACTTACTGACCCGCAAATCAGGCGCAGAAACCGTTACGGTATCCGAGCAAGCATTGTTAGCTTCATTGTCTTCTATGACATTGCCTGTAGGGTCAACGCTGCAGGTGGTAGAAGGATTTACATGTGCTCCTGTCGAGGTTGGCGTGCTGGTGAACGATACGGTGAAAGTGCCATTTGTATCCCCCACAACAACATTACCCCCACTCGCAGTGCAGGTTAACACATTTGAGAGAATGCCGCACGAAATCGTTCCGGTCACATCGGTACTATTGCTAATCGATGGTATGCCATACGTCGGGCCAGCGGGTAAGTTATCTTCAGTAATTTTGTGTCCACTGGAGAAGGTCGCATCATCTGGGCCGACGTTATCCACCTTGATAGACCAGCTCCACAGCCCATCCACAAGATTGCCCAGACTGGTTGCATCACTGACATTATTCGTTTTGGTTGCTGTTAGATCAGGCGCGGAAACGTTGAGAGTAGCTGTAGCATTGTCGGTACCAGAGCCCGTTTCAGTTGAGCCGACATTACCGCTGGTATTTACTTTAGTTCCAGCAGATGTTGATTCAAGATCAACAGTAATCGTGCAAGATTCTCGAGCAGCGAGCGTGATACCTGAAGTCAGATTGATCCCTGTGATCCCGGCAGCAATATTGGGTGTGAAATTGGTAGCCGCCACCGTCACACAGGTTCCGCCCAAATTTGGAGATGTGGCAACTTCTAATCCAGATGGTAATGTGTCGGTGAAATTCAAACCGCTAAGACTGGTGCCTACGTTGGGGTTGGTCAGTGTGAAAGTGAGTGTGGTAGTGCCCCCCGCGGTGATGCTGGTAGGTGAAAATTCTTTATCAATGATCGGTTCAGCAAGTACATAAAGCTCAACGTCATTTCCGTCCCCACCGGCGTAACTGATTACTGCGCTCAAACCCGAACCCAGGAAATCGTTGTCAACGGTCGCGCCTTCAGCTAAGCTAGCAAAAGTGCCAGAGATGGCATCCGCTCCATCATTGTCGATGATGGTGAAAGAATCACCCGCTGAAGGGACAAAGCTGTTAAAAGCAGATGTGTTCAACGAGACATTGGACCCAATGGTGACTGTGCCATTAACTACAATTTGGTCATGATTGTTTGCTGCATCACCCGGTGTGGTGCCGCCAATTTCTACATCGAATGAACTGTTGTCGGTAAAAGCAAAATTGCCGTTGACCGTAAGAATGCCAGGAGATTGACCTGGAGCGACTGCTCCATCCAGGGTTACGGAAGGCGCGGTGATACTGGAACCTGAGTTGTTCAGCGTCCCCCCACACAGGGTAACCGGATCGAGGAATGTTGAAGTGCCAATATCAATCGTTCCTGTACCATTACTCTCATCGCCAATTTCAACTTTGCTAAATCCGTCAGAAAGGTATCCTAATTCGGTGGCTGTCAGGTTGAGGGTGCCGCTGCCCCCGGCGATGCCAATGTTGGCACTGGTAGTTTGCGGCAAGATACCCAATTGATTGCTGCCGGATATGGATGCACTAATCGCTACGGAATCAGCTACAATGCCAATCGTGCCAGAACCCACACTAAGCGGCGCGGAAATATTCACAGTCTCCGCTAACAATGCAACATATTTGTTGTTAGTTGATACGCTTCCATTCAGGTTGATCGTATCATTTCCACCCTCTCCATCGAAGCGTATATCTGCTGGATAATTGGCTGACAAACTTGTGATGTGGAAAATCTCGTCGCCGGTACTTCCATAGACAAACAAATTGCCTGTTGGATGATCGAAGGTTATGGTTTCCGCGGCAGTGGATTCCACCCTTGTCTGACCACTCCCAGCATCAGACATGGTTATCGCAGCATTTGGCGAACTGTACGTAAGCCTCAGATCAGCCACATTTATACTGGAGTTGATGGGTTCGAGGCCAGTATAGCCGATATATTGATAGCCAGAAATGGAAATGTCGCCATCGTTGGCATTAGTAAAGAAGTGATTGAACCTTTTCAAGAATAGAAAGATCGTGCAACATGGTTGTTGAACCAACTCAGAAAAGGAGTTCAACCATGAGCACGATCCCGATAAGTCTAACAGAAAAACAATTTGATCAGCATATTCGTGCGTTTATTTCAGTCGCAAAACGTGGCTATGAATGCAAGATACCACTCTACAAAGTATTCAATTATGTTCTCTACCAGCTTCACACCGGATGTCAATGGTATCAACTGCCAATTGATCCTGATCCGGATGACCCAGATAAAAAAGAAATCAGTTGGTATGCCATTTACTACCATTTTCGCAAGTGGTCTAGAGATGGCAGTCTAGAGCGAGTGTGGCAAGGCAGCATAATGACGATTTCTGGAGATCTGAATTTATCTGAACTCAATTTGGACGGCAGTCACGTGTTGGCGAAGAAAGGCGGAGAATCGGTTGCTTACCAGGGTCGCAAAAAGGGCAAAACTACCAATATCTTGCCGATCACAGATGGCCAAGGTTTCATCATTGCTTCTACTGGACTGATTGCTGGCAATCATAATGATGCATATAACTTGAAAACCCATTTGCAGGAAGCCTTCAAGTTCATCAAATGCTTAAGACTTGATATCAAGGGTGCTTTCTTCAATGCAGACAAGGCTTTTGACACCAAAGATGCTCGCAAAACCTGCTTCAATCATTGTGTCATCCCGAATATCGATGAAAACAAACGTAACCGGAAAACAGCCAAGCGTGGCCCCAAGCGATTTTTCAACAAAGAAGTATACAAACACCGCTTCACAAGTGAGCGATCTTTTGCCTGGATTGATAAATTCAGAGCTTTGTTAGTAAGGTTCTACCGTAAAGATGTCTATTTTCTTGGCGCTCATTTCATCGTTTTTTCCATGATCAATTTGCGCCATGTCTTCAATCAATAAGTTTCAATGAGTTCA
>JADHTJ010000082.1 GCA_016785015.1 Anaerolineales bacterium | reverse complement strand
CATCGACCCCCGTTGCACGTCAACAAAAAAACTTACCGAAAAGACAGGCCGATTGCCCCTATATATAGGGGCAATCAAGATCGCGACCCCCACATATAGGCACTCCGCTGACTCGAATCTAGAACCACCCAGTTAGAAGGCCGGTGCTCTATCCATTGAGCTACGGGAGCATTGCGCGAACAAGCGGAATTCCAATCGTCAGTTCGCCATTCCGGTGCATGGGCACCGGAAATCACTAACACTCAGGACAAGGACGGATTCCTTTGTAAACTCTCACACCTGAAACTGTGCGCAAGATTGTCTGAGCTGGTCGATTTAGTTTTTCTCCCAGCTCCCCTGCAGTCATATGCATATTTCCATTGGCTAAGAAAAGTCGAAAGATAGATTCAACCAATGTTGTTCGAGCAGTAATGAATTCTTCAGTTTGTGCGCAGTGACTGATCAAGATATGCTGGAGTCCATCAACCAACTGCACTTCAGCTGTTTCTGGATCAACCCAATCTACCATTTCGTCACTTTTCAAATCAGCAAATTTTTCCTGGTGTTCAGGACAAAGGGAACTGCGCAAGTGCACGCGCCACTCACGGTCATTTTGACTCCACCAGTCAAAATCGATATGAAAAGGAGTATCTAATGTTGGCGTGACGAGGCTATAACGTTTGGTTTCAGTCACCGAAGAACTCCTATACAAAATTCATCTTTGGATATTTACGATCCAGCAGAATCATCAAAGCGGAAATGAAGATCACCTACATGAACAAACCAGGGACGCGAGTCCAACAAGGCCATGATGGGTCCAGGGGGGACACGTCTCACCAAGTTTACTGCTGCGTATAACTCAGTCACATGCACGTGATTCTGTGGATTCAACTTTGTAAGTTCGCGAGCCACATCAGCTACAACACGCTCGAAGGGTGGTGAATGTTTCTTTCGTTTTTTCCAAACACTATCTAGCGCATTGACGTCAGGAACCATGATACCCATGCGTTCATCATAGGAGGCAGATACAACTTGCTTGAGAGTCGCAAAAACCACTCCACCATCTGCACCCACCAAAACTGTTCGAACCCAATCTCGACGTGATCTTTGAGCTTCGACTTTGACAATCACTTCACCAGGTTGTTTTCCACGCATCACCAGAATCGAGCTACCTGGCATCAACTCGTGTTTGCGATACCAATCTTCGAGCCCAATCACATAGCTGCCTTCACGCACCACCCAGCCAGGAATTTTCTCACCACTATCCCCATCCACAAGCGTAAAAAGAATGCGGGGGGTATCATAAGCAGTAGGAAAAAAAGAGCGTACCCGATGCGTTAGGGGCAGTGCACCAACTCTCCAGTGCGGATAAAGTAAATGGATCAGTACACTCTCATCGTCAGGTGCTGGATCACCAAAGGGTGACAGTTCATCATCCAGCCGGCTCTCAAGAGCCAACATTTCAGGAGTTAGAATATCACGATCATATTCCACTTCACGATAGCGTAATTGATCGGGAATTTCACGGACACTCTCAGGTTCCAGACGCCGTAAATACCACAACACTTTTCCAGCAGGGCCGACTTCATCAAAACGAGGATCATCCTGAAGTGCCAAATCCAAAGAAAATTCAACCAGTTTTGGGTTTTCATTAGAAGGCAGTTCTACCTGATCAATCAACATTGTTGTGGTAACAGGTCCACCGCCAGACATATCTAGAACCGCTTCAGCTAAATTCAAATGCCCGGTATTGACATCAACTAACAATGCCCTTGGGAACCATCGACCAGCAATATATACAAAATCATCCTTCTCGTTGAGGCCATATTCTAAGCGCTCGACCAAAATATCTTCATATTCTTCGAGAATAGATTGAGCGGGTGGACCATCTGCTTCTTCGGCAAGTTCATGAGGATTATTGAGAGGGTGTTCTTCCAACCCCGAGGCAAATTCTCGTTCCTCTCCATTATCAAAACGAACTTTAATGACTGAAAAATCACCCATGTCTGGGTTGTGTCCATCCCTAGAACCAATGACCTCGGCTTGACGCCAATCTAGTGCAGGAAAAACCACTTTCTCATCGAGCGCATACTTTTCTTGGGGTACGTATACATTCCCACCAGCCAAGCGTTTCTCTTCGATCTGTTTTATTTCCCGTTGAATTCGATCTTCTACTAATGATGCAATTAACTCCTGTGGTGTGAGCGGAGTTTCGGTATCCAATAAATGTGCGTAAAGGAATTCTATGTCATCATCTTGAAGTTCAAAATCATCCCAATAGTCATCCTTTACGGATAGTGTTGCGAAAACCATACAAAGCCTCAACTTACATAAGAAATTTCATTGCTTAAAGTGCAAATTGCCTTTTTAAGCGGCTACTATTATACTCTACCCTGAGTGAGTAACAAGTATTATGCCAACCTAATGAACGAATATGCGAATTAAATCGCATCAAATCGTGGCTATTGGCATTGAACAAACCTCGCACTGAAAATTATTGTGCAAAGGCAGATTAAAGGAGTTATTCGTATGGAAAAGAAGAAATGGGTTGTAGCCGCAAAAATTCCCGGCGAATTACAAGCAGAATTGATTCGTGGATTATTGGAAGCACATGAAATAAAGGTCTATCTGGCTGTAGAAGGAGCTGCCCGGGCAATTGGAATTACTATTGGATCGTTGGGCGAAGTCGATGTGATGGTTCCCGAGGAACAACTAGATGATGCCTTGGAGATCATCAAAAGCTACCATGCAGGAGAGTTCGAAGATTCATAAATTGCCAGAGTTAAGGAAATTCTTGGGAAAGCCAATCCATGGGATCAACCTGCACACCACCGACGATTATCTCCCAGTGCAGGTGCGGACCAGTCACTCTGCCCGTTTCGCCAACCAGGCCGATCAATTGACCGGTTTCAACCCAATCCCCCTTTGAAACTCTAAATTCAGTTTGATGAGCATAGGCTGAATACACCCCCCAGCCCTGATCGATCACAGTGGCGTTTCCCCTAACCGTAAGTGGTCCAGTGAAAACCACCCTGCCAGGAGCAGGAGCATAAATTTCCACGCCTGGCCGTCCGCAGAAATCTAAGCCGGTGTGGAAGAAGAAATAGCCGCTTTGGTTATAGGATCGCCGATTGCCAAAAACAGAAGGAAAACAATTACTAAGAGATGCGGGAACCGGACTCTGCATCACGCCATTCCAGTATTTTTCCATGGTGACGGGGGCGACCACATCAAACCAAAGCTGATTCTCTGTTTCGTTATTTTGGATATCGGTGGTTTCTGAATCAACCCTTAGTGGGGGATCATAAATATAATTCCCATCTTCAACTAGAACTCGTTGATAAAAACTTACTGGGGTGCCATCAGACAGTAAGCCATTTAAACTGAGTGGATATGCGCCAGGATCGAGCAAGGCATGAACACCCTGGAGTGTTACAAAACTACCATCTGTGGTTTTGGTGAAATTCAACTCTCTATCATGGAATTGGCCAGCTAAGGAAATCGCATCAGGAGCATCAATTTTGAAAGTTAGCGTATGACCCTGGATCAAAGGGAAAGAGGTAAATTCGATCTGGGCAAGTTCCTTAGGGAGAGCACTATGGTTTAAAACCTCATCATTTGAAAGATAAATTTGTTCACCGGCAAGGGTGTCCCACGTCCCACGAAGATGATTTTCATTCACAAGGAACCAGGGACTTACCCCGTTGGTGATCGCTAATTCCATCAGGGATTGACCAGCCTTCAAAGTGACACGCCCCCCAGAGGGAATTTGCCCATCCCCTACAGGGGCCCCTACAGGGGTAGTGACAATCAGTTGAGATCCAGCATATGCATCGTCGGGGGTAGTAAAACGGTTCAAGTGCAGCAATGCATCCCGAGAGATTTCAAATTTATTACTCAGGCTCTCGATATTCTCACCGAAAGGGATTGTCTCGAAAGTCAAGACTCCACTCAAACCCTCAAAGCCCGGAATCACCAATCGAGCGCCAATTGAAAGTTGACCAGGGTCAGCAATGCCGTTCTTCGCCGCCAGTTCCTCCATAGAAATGCCAAATTGCGCCGCGATCCCCCAGAGTGAATCCCCACTCTCAACGATGTAGACTGGTCCATCGGGCTGGTCTTCCTGAGCATTTACAATGCTAAAGGATGAGAAAACCACCAGAATTAAGATTATGCTAATCAGTCGTCGCATCAAATTCGATTTGATCTCCTATGGCGAAATGTTCTTTCCATGTAAGTGGTAATTCTAGCACATACATGGCTGGGGTCTGGGGCACATAAAATGGTCGCCAACGAAGTGCTTGACATATATCTACAACTTGTTTTTCCTTATTCAACCAGACCACAGTGATGTCCATCCACATAAAAAGCATGTGAATGGCTGCATCCAGCTTGCTTTCCCTCCTCTGAACGAGTAACAAACCCTCGTCGTTGGGCAGAAACCGGCGAAACATTAATCCTCGTAATCGACAAGGGAAATCGTCACAGTTTTTTGCTCGGAGTTTAGGAAAATTTGGATTGTTCGTGTTATAAATTGTTACACAGCGCATTATTCATCAGGAGCAAAAAAGGGACGATATCTGCGCTTCCAATTGTTATGGACAGCGTTAGATGTCGTCCCATCAGATTCTAAATTTAGGACTTCACGTGAATTAGGTTAATTGCTTTTCGAGAAACCGTTCTACACTTACGACTAAATCCTCGGGTTTAAAGGGTTTGGTGATATAGTCTTCCACCTTGGCAATATGTAAACCAAGTACTCTGTCGATGTTTTGTGCCTTTGCTGTAATGACAATCACTGGAATTTCGCTGGTAGTTTTCTCGTCCCGCATCATTTGGAAAACTTCCCAACCATCAACATCAGGCATCATCAAATCCAGTAAAACCAAATCTGGAAGTTCAGATTTAATGATTTCCCACCCTTCTTGACCGCCTGACGCGCCACTAACCTTGTATCCCTTTCGTTCGAGGATCAACTTTACAAGTTCGATCATCTCTACGTCGTCTTCAACATAAACAATGTGACGACCAGATTCTTTCATCTATGCCTCCAAAATAATTCTTAATTATTGAAAAGTTTACCACAAGCCCACCCCTCTTGCCACGCAATATAGGCTGGACTATAATCCAACGTCGGGTGTAAAACGAACGATCCCACAAACATAAGATACCAATAATTCGCGAGGAAGAAAATGATTGATGTAAACGAACTTCGCAAAGGCGTAACTTTCGAGATTGATGGCAAATTGTACAAAGTGTTGGAATACACTCATCACAAACCTGGGCGGGGGAAGGCTACAATTCGCGTCAAAATTCGTGATTTGCGCAACGGCAAAATAGTCGATATGACCTTCAACTCTAGCGATCGTGTACAAGATATCCGGTTGGACCACCACGATGTAGAATATCTTTACGGCGATGAAGAATTCTATTACTTCATGGATCTAGAAACCTATGAGCAGCCAGCCATCTTGAAAGAAATACTTGCAGAAGTTGCCCCTTTCTTATTAGAGAATATGAAGGTTAAATTGACATTCTACGAAGGCGAACCCATCGATATCGACCTTCCCACGACGGTTGATCTCGAAGTCACCAAGGCAGATCCCGCTGTGCGCGGCGATACAGCAACCGGCTTGACCAAAAAGGTTACAGTACAAACCGGCATCGATGTCGAAGTCCCTGCATTCATTGAAACTGGCAACGTAATTCGCGTTGACACTCGCAACGGATCCTACGTGACACGCGTATAACATACTCACCAAATTGAAAAGATTTATGGCCACCGCTTGCGGTGGCCATTTTTTTATATAACTAGTTTTCCCAGGGGAATGCTGCCGTCAATTCCTGCCTCTTCAGCAATTTTTCGAGCTAATCTCTCGTAGTAACCAAGTTCACACTCAACATCTGGATCAACTGATAGTTCAGGTAAATTCGATGGATACGAGTGATACTTGGCGTGTAAATAATCCAAAGTCTGCTCATAATAGCTTTCCAAGCTGCCGCCCTGGATAATAATTACTTGTGTCATTGTGTGCTCCTTATCATTTGGGCGACATAAAATAACAGTGATTTTCGACCAGAACTTTTGTTAATAATTCATGTTACGCACACGTAGCAAGGTTTCCCTGGAATAGGGGGGCTTCCCCCCTATTCCAGGGAGATTCTCTTTAGGTTGCGTAACATGAGTTAATAATATATGCGGTAGTCACATAAAGACCACCGCATATACCTAACATTAGTTGCCTGCAATTAGCAACAGAATAATAAATGAGTTCTGATATAATCAAATCGCCTGATTTCGCCATGGTGAAGTTAGGTCGTGGCGCCCTCAGTATTCTAGGCTTAGGGTGCCACATTTTTTAAGGTATCGAATTATAGAACATATGTTCTATTTAAGTCAAGAGCAGTCCAAATAGTTTAAGGTTCAGTTAATACTCCAAAAAAGGGTTCTATGGGAATTGTCGTGAGAGACCTCACATTTGGGGGTAGGGGGCGTGCGCCGCACGACCCCTACCCCCAAATGTGGCCCCTTACCAAGGGCCCTTACCACGGCGAATCCTAGAGACCCAAAAAAGGTCATTTCTTGCCCAATATTCACATGCTATAATCTCCCCCATGCGTACACCAGCCGGAAAAGAATGCTCCTATTTTTATGGCGATTACTATCGCGGCCGAGAGCGCGAAGAATGTCGCTTGTTTGATAATTCCAACCCACCCCAAAACTGGGAACCAAAACTGTGCTACAAGTGCTCGGTCCCAGAAATTCAACAAGCGAATGCCTGCGAGAATATGCAGCTCAATGCACGCGTTCAACGCCTTTTCTTTATACTTCCACCCGAAGTGAAGATCACTGCCTACTGTAATAAAACACAACAAAGTGTCTCTGAACCTCATATCGGCTGTGGACAATGTCACACCTTGCCCCCCGTCTTCACTGGAGAAACCCTTGACCCTGACGTTACTGATTGACCTCGACGACACCCTGCTGGGCAACAGCATGGACACGTTTATCCCAGCTTATCTCAGCGCCTTGGGAAAAACGCTTGCCGATCATATACTGCCCGAAAAAACAGCCCAAACCCTGATGGTTGCCACCCAGCAAATGTTTGCCAACACCTGTCCATCTCAAACTCTCGAGGAAGCCTTCGACCCGCATTTCTATCCATCCTTAGGTGTAGAAAAATCTCAAATACAAGGGTCGATTGAAAAATTTTATGAGGAGATTTTTCCTTCCCTAGAGAGTTTGACCCAACCCCTCCCCCAGGCAGTGAGCTTTATTGAAGCAGCCATTGAGCGCGGTTACCGCATCGGGATTGCCACCAATCCTCTCTTCCCCCGCACAGCCATCCTGCAACGACTGGAGTGGGCAGGTCTCTCCCCCGAAAAATATCAATTTGAATTAATCCCATCCTACGAGGATTTTCACTTCGCCAAGCCCAATCCAGCCTACTTCGCAGAATTTTTGGGTCGGATGGGCTGGCCCGAGGGATCAGTTTTGATGATCGGCAATGATCCCGACCATGACGTGCGCGGCGCCCAAGGGATAGGAATCCCCGTTTTCTGGATCTCAGATGGGTCTGTGGAACTCCCAAAGGGGGTTCTGCCTCCAAACAATTCCGGCTCGCTCGAAGATATTCTCCCCTGGATTGATAACGTAGCACCCGAAGAATTCGACCCCAATTACGACTCCACTAGCGCCATGACTGCCATTCTGCGCGGCTGCGCAGCCGCCCTGAACAGCATGGCTAATGCATTCCCCATCCATCTCTGGAATGAATGCCCAGAACCCGACGAATGGTGCCTGACGGCCGTATTCTGCCATTTACGAGATGTGGAACGCGAGATTAATTTCCCACGCCTGCAAGCTATCACCGGTGAAAATAACCCATTCATCATCGGCATCGACTCCGATGCCTGGGCGGATGAACGCGAGTATAGGGATCAAGATGCAATTACCGCACTGGAAGATTTCATCAGCGCCCGAGGGAAAACCCTGGAATTAATCGACCAATTTAAAGAAAGCGATTGGCAGCGACCTGCGCAACATGCCATCTTCGGCCCCACAAATTTGAAAGAGTTAGTGGGCATCATGGCGGCGCACGATCGCCTGCACACATGCCAGGTTTACGAGACCATAAATACGATACGCGAAAGCGTGGAACGTGAAATCTGATCCCCCTTTCCAAAACAAAATTGCATTGGTAACCGGCTCGGGACGTGGTATCGGCCGCGCCATCGCTCTGCATTTCGCCCAGCATGGCGCTAATGTAGTAATCAACTTCTTCCGTAACCGAGAGCCCGCTGAAGAGACTGCTGCGCAAGTCGAAGCACTAGGACGGCGCGCCTTAGTGGTCAAAGCCAACCTGGGTGATCTCGACGATCTCAATCGTCTATTCGACGAAACTGAGCAGGTTTTCGGCGGCTTGGATATCTTCGTGCACAATGCTGCGTCGGGTTTTAATCGCCCTGCTATGGAACAACGTCCAAAAGGCTGGGATTGGTCTATGAATATCAACGCCCGTCCCCTGCTCTTTGGTGCCCAGCGTGCAGTCCCCCTGATGCAGAAGCGCAGCGGCGGATATATCGTCGCCATCACCAGCCCAGGCTCGACTCGCGTACTGCCCGATTACGTCAGCGTGGGGGCCAGTAAAGCCGCATTAGAAGCTGTGACACGCTACCTGGCCTTCGAGTTGGCAGAGCAGAATATCGTTGTCAATGCTGTCTCCCCAGGGATCGTTATCACAGATGCCCTTCAACACTTTGATGCCGTAAAAGAAAATGTCGATATCGTAGAACGCGCCGTATCCTTGACCCCCGCGGGACGATTAGTAACTGCTGAAGATGTGGCTGAAGTGGTCGCCTTTTTATGCTCTCCGGCGGCAGAGATGATCCGTGGTCAGATAATCGTAGTAGATGGGGGTTATACGTTACCCGTGCCTGGGGTGGCTTAACAACCAGTTTTCAGTGACCAGTAGTTGGAAACAGGATCTAAGACGTCAGAAGTCTTTATCACTCTAGTACCGCAAATAACCCCGTCATCAAATCGACCGTAGAAGGTTGGCGGCCACCCTCAACAGAACAGCGATTTTGGATCGCATCCCTAATGACTATGCGCATTTCTTTGGCGATGGCTGTGTCCACATCGGGGAATCCATAAGCAAGCACGGCTTGAGAATCTTCGGGGTGTAGGCCGCCGTGGATTCCAGTGATTGGTGCGCCGAAGTAGAAACCCTCGGCATAGTTGCTGACGAGCAGCACATCCCCGGTCATCGGGCCAGCCAGGTTGTTTAGGCGGTTTATTGGATCGGCATAGAGACTCTCGCTCAGCCCATCTCTATCTGTAGAGAACCAATCTTCAAGACTCTCAATTTTGCCGCCGTCTGTCAGGGCCTGATAAGGGGCAAACCAGCCCTCTCTTTCGACATTTCGCACCAGTACTCCAGCCAAAGCACCCTGTACTTCTTCGGCATACCGCCCGGTAGCATGAGCTTCCCAAAAGGCTTTACCCACGGGCAGTACATCGCGCTGAAAGTCTGGGAGATCAGCCCAACGCTTGCGGCGATTCTGCAAGTAAACAAAGGCCAGACCACCATTAGAAGCTACGACAGCATCACAATTCGGGTCTTCACCAGGGTAATCGTGGATATCTAATCCCAGGGCGTCAAAGAGATGTCCCAGCTCGCGTTCGAGAGGAAAGGCCAGGCGCAAAGAGTGGCGGTCATCGGGGAAAACTTCAATTTGGCCATGATCGGAAAAGATGGCGATGAGCATAGAGTTGGGAGCGGTAAGAGATGAAATTGCATCCCAAAGTTCACCAATCATTGGATCGACGTGATTGATGAGATAATCCATCTGGGCACCGGGACCGTGGATATGGGATTCGTGGTCGAGGCCCAGGAAATGGATTGTGAGCACTTCTGGCAAGCCATTTTTGTCTAAGTAATTGATGGTATCGTTCAAAATGCGACCATCGTATTCCTCTGAGCTCAGGCCAAAGAGGTTACCGCCCTTGGTAAATCGGGCGATATCTACAAGCGATGGCTTTATCCAGGCTTTTGCGCCGGTGGCATACATATTGCCGGCCACCACGGATTGCCAACCTCGCTCTACTAATTGTTGGTACAGGGTGGGCTTTTGCAGGCATTTTGCTGCCAGCCCATCGGTGAAGACACACACAGCGTCATCGGCAGCCAGGGTGTCACCAACATCGAACGCATAATGGCGTGGTACGCCGTTGCTATAAGTTCCAAAGCGATCAAAAAACTGGTTGCCAGGAATACCGTGTTGGGAAGGGTGAGTCCCTGTAAATAAACTGGCCTGAGAACAGAAGGTGATGCTGGGAGCAGGTGCCAGCACTGGAATCTGCGCGCCAGGCGCGACTTTAGATCCGCCAAGTAATTGAGCGATGTTTGGGATGCGTTCGCTCTTCAATGCTGCGGCAAACACATCGGATCGTAATCCATCGATATCAATCAATAAAATGTTGGAGATATTCGTCATCATTCGCTTACAAGTATTGCTCGCGCCGGCGCACCATCGCTTCCTTGAATTTTCAATGGCAAGCAGTAGAGTGTATACTCTCCAGGTTCGACGGCCGAGAGGTCAAGGCCTTCCAATGCGATGACCCCAGCCCCCAACAAGACGCGATGCGTGGGAACGCCTGCGCGAAAAGGTGCCACGGAGAGATAATCTACCCCCACCAGTTTGACCCCACGTTGAACCAGCCATTCAGCAGCTTCGACATCGAGGGCCAGGAAATCTTCTTGAAAAGTGTTATTTCCTGCGGCCCACCAATCGGAGTTATTCGTTTTCAGCAACAGACGCGTGGTCCCATCAGGGATATCAGCTGTCTGCAGGTCATCAACAGTGATATCCACGGCCACATCTGGCAGATAAATCACATGGGCGGGACCAGTGAGGATATCAAGAGCCAGGGTCTCTACGGTATCTGACTCACCGCCCATAAAGTGGAAAGGGGCGTCGACATGCGTGCCTGTATGCACGCCCAACGACATATGTGTGACGTTGGCATCGGCACCATCTTCCATTTTGCTGATACGTTCCAGATTAACTCCGGGATCACCAGGCCAAGTGGGCAGTTCGGGGCTAATCGTCAAAGAGATGTCATAAATTTTCATGGGTTCACTCTCATTGAATTAAAGATTTATTGGTTCTATCGGAATTGTCGTGTGCGAGATCTCACACGGCGGATCCTAGAGACCCATTATATTTGAAGATTGTGGGAACTCTAATTTGGGAATGTGATATGTTCCAACGTGAAACGTGCTAAAGCTTTTTTGTTGATAGTCACCCCCAACCCCGGTTTATTGGGCACATCGATAGTGCTATCGGTATTGAGAGTGAAACTCTCATTGGTGATATCTTCTTGATAATAACGCTCGGTCGCAGAAATATCACCTGGCAATCTAAAGTTAGGCAAAGAGGCTAAAGCCAGGTTCGCCGCGCGACCAACCCCAGTTTCGAGCATTCCGCCGCACCAGACGGGCACGTTCTGATCCTGGCAAATGTCATGGATGGCCATCCCTTGGCTGATCCCGCCAACCCGGCCTGGTTTGATATTCACAATCCGACATGCTCCCATTTCAAGAGCCTGGCGAGCGTGTCGAGGGGCAGTAATACTTTCATCGAGGCATAAGGGCGTTTGGAACTGTTTCTGCAGTCGGCTGTGATCCCAAAGATCATCTTCGGCTAAGGGCTGTTCGATCAATAATAGGTCGAAGTCATCCAATGGCAAAAGCACAGCCGCGGTCTTCAGTGAATAGGCAGAATTGGCATCTACTTGCAAACGTAAATCAGGGAATTGTGAACGGACGGCACTCACCTCACTGACATCACGCCCAGGTTTGATCTTGAGTTTGACGCGACGATAGCCTTTGGATAAATAGTTTTCGACTATTTCAAGGAGGGCTTCAGGAGATTTCTGCAACCCAACCGAAACCCCGACTTCCACGCGTTCCTTTATACCCCCTAAGAGCTGGCCTAGCGGACTCCCTTGAGCCTGACCCTGCAAATCCCAGAGTGCCATCTCCACCCCAGCCTTGGCCATTTGATGGCCACGAATATGAGCGACACACCTCTGAAAATGATGAGCATCTTCGATATCTTTTTCCAAAATATCAGGGATGATGAAATCGGGCAGGATATGCCAGGCTGTTCCGCAGGTTTCCCAGGCGTAACCAGGATCACGGTCAGCAACAACTTCTCCCCAGCCCGTCAAACCTTCAGAGTTGATTTCGACAATGATGCAATCGCGCGTGTCGATGCTACCGAAGGAAGTTTCAAAGGGTGCTACGAGAGGCATGCGGATGTGGTATAGGGAAATTTTTTCGATTTTCATAGTTTTGGATTTATTGGCTAGAGGTTTGATTTTGGATGTTTGATAAAGAATGGTCGTTTAGAATTGGGCTTCTCCATAACTGAGAACATAGAAACTGCGCGGCCGATCTCCATGCTCAAAGATAAAATCAGTGACGATGTAACCGCTCGCGAATAGACTTCCAAAAATATCACGCGTTTGAAGCCGCCAAGCTAGAGCAATATCAGCCGAGAGTTCTTTGAGCGTCTGGAAATTAGATGGGATTTCAACAAGAAGTAAAGATGTAGGAAAATCTGGATGTGGGGGAGAGTAATTTCCAGGTTCCAAAATATCATTATCGTTTTTCACTGCCGGGTTTATGACCAAGGCACCTGAACTCGTGAATTGATCTAAACTTAGACTGTTGCGTTGTTGAACATTCAAGCGCTGCTCCACACGCCGGGTATTCACCCACCAATCCACCTTGAAGCGGTCGGATGGCATGCCTACATTCAATCCATCGTGCATCTCCCCATAATATTCAGGGATATAGGTATTGCAAACTGCGCCTAATTTAGAAATATTTAAATTGGCATTACGACTCTCTAATGGATCGTAAGTCCAAATGATGTGATCAAGACCTTGGCTACGCACGATTTGCCATTGGGCTCGTTTTAGTTCAAATCCCAAACCTAGATCACGGTAGTCAGGATGAATAGCAGCTAAATGGGAGGCATGTTTTGGGCGAGCATCTACAGATTTCTCATCTAGCCCTGGAAATCCGAACACAAAGCCCACCAGTAGATCAGCGTCATATACTCCAAGCAATACACCCCCATTATTGGTAATTGCTCGCAGCATATGCACCGGCACAATTTCGGTTTCACCCCCCGGCCAAACGACCCGCTGCAGTTCTTCCACTGCAACCATATCTCCGGGATCTTCAATCAAGCGAACATCGATATCTGCCATATTACCTTCGCCTACGAAAAGCCGTTCGCAGCAGATGCAGACGCCAATCTTGCCCATCTAAGTATGCCAATCGGTGAGAGAATCGCGAAGGCATAAGGTTGAAAACACGTGGAATGGTATCTAATGGGCAGGTACGATTCGTGGCCATATAATCGAGCCAGTAGACAGATATCGGTGATGCCGGGAGAACATACTCGAAGAAAACTGTCAAAGCACGCATATAGGGTGGAGACATCGATATCAAGGAACGCTTGATGCGCAATTTGGTCATCAAAGTTTCTACAACCTGACGCAACGTCAAATATTCAGAACCCCCAATCTCATATACCTGTTGGCGGGTGTTTTCTTCTTCTAACGCCCAGACCAAACAGGTGACCAAGTCTTCCACCCACAACGGCTGGATGACCGTATCACCATCCCCAGGGAGCAAGAAAAGAAATGGGAATGAAGACAATAATTGCGCCAAGGCTGTTGTAAAGCCATCGTTTGGTCCAAAAACAATCGCCGTGCGCATAATCGTGAAGTCAATACCACTGCGGCGAATATGTTCCTCGGCAATGGCCTTCGCCTTTAGGATTGGATATGCCGATGCACGGTCTGCACCGAGATGGCTGAGATAAAAAAATCTGTCCACGCCAGCGTCGCTTGCGGCACTGAGAACGGTTTGGGTGCCGCGTACATCAACATCTAAAAGATCGGCCTCGACCCCACTACGCTCGACACCTGCCAGATGATAAATGGTATCTACCCCTACCATCGCGGCTCGTAAACTACGCTCATCTCGCAATCCAGAAACCGCAACTTCCACTGGGACTCCGAGCGGCAGGCGCGGCGATTGCTGCGAAGGACGAATCAATGTACGAACTTGATGACCGGCATCTACGAGGTGCCGGATTAATGCCTGTCCGACAAAACCAGTTCCGCCTGTTACAAGAATCATGCTGGGCATTATAGCACGCCAACCCTGGCACGCGCCTTGCACCAAGTAGTCTAGTAGTCAGGTAGCCTCATAGTCATATTTTCAGCCGATACCAGACTGCACACCCACCCGACTATCTGACCATTAGACTATCAAACCAAACTATTATGAACCGCCTCGGCTTCCACTACTTCCCCGATAGCCTGCACTATCAAAAAAGAGACCTGCAAACCTGGCTGCCAAAATTAAAGCTACTCAATGCGGGATGGCTCGTTCTGCAAACGCCGGTTACGCGGGCGCTACCTGAGAACTTCATTATTGGGCTGCAAGCGGCAGGTATCGAACCCATTTTACATTTCCATTTTTCTCCAGAAAATATGCCGCCGCGTAGAGATTTTGAGATGCTCTTCAATGTCTATGCTCGCTGGGGCGTTAGATATCTTGTTTTATTTGACCGTCCTAATATGCGCAGCACCTGGGGTGAAGCATCATGGTCGCAAACTGATCTGGTGGAGCGCTTCCTCGATCAATATCTACCTCTGGCGGAAACTGCCCTCAAATCTGGCTTGACCCCCATCTTTCCACCTTTGGAACCAGGCGGTGACTATTGGGATACAACCTTTCTCAAAGTCGCTTTGGCAGGCATAAGCAGACGTGGACAGCAGGATTTACTCGACAAACTCGTCATAGGGGCTTATGCAAAAACAACTGACCGATCGCTCAACTATGGTAAGGGAGGCCCAGAATATTGGCCTGGAGCACAGCCTTATCTCACCCCAAAGGGAGAACAAGATCAGCGCGGATTGCGCATCTTCGATTGGTATGATGCTATTGCAAAATCGGTCCTATTAGAGTCACGGCCGATCTTTCTTTTTGGCTTAGGGAGCGTGAGTGAGTCCGAAAAAAATTTACAAATAGCCCAACTATTGCGCGGAGAAGATATCGATAATCTAGAGCCTATCCCTGCGGGTGTGTTGGGAGGCGCATTCTGGCTGTTGGCTGCCTCCGAGGGTAGTCCTGAAGCACCTCACGCCTGGTATCAGTCTGACGGTTCTGCAACTCCCATTGTGGAGCAAATGCTGCAAATGCAAAGCACAGACCCCAAAAACGCCTCACCCACTCCGCAGGAGTCCCGTCCAATCAAACATTATGTCTTATTGCCAGCATACGAGTGGGGCATCCCCGATTACCACCTGGATGCTTTGCGCCCCTATATTAAAACTCACCAGCCCACAATCGGGTTTTCCATCGAAGAGGCAGCCAAAGCCCAACGCATTACTGTGATCGGATCTGAAGAGGAATACTCGGAAGAAACACTTCGCCAATTACGCTCGAAAGGCTGTGTCGTCGAACGGATCAACGGTGATGGCACAACTCTTGCATCGAAAGTAGCTAAGCTGACGTAGCCAATTTACTGGAGTAAAACATGAATTCAAACCCACATACCGCACCAACTAAACCGACTCGCATTTCTACACCTGTACACCAACCAGTGATCAAAGTGTTGGGTTTAGGAGGCGGGGGCAGCAATGCTGTTGATCGCATGCTAGAGTTAGAATTAAGAGGTGTAGATTTCATCGTAGCAAATACCGATCAGCAGGCGCTCAACAACAGCAATGCGGGTACAAAGCTCCAGCTTGGCCCAAAATTAACCCGCGGCCTGGGCGCTGGAGGGCGGCCTTCGGTTGGTGAAGATGCAGCCATTGAGAGCCGCGAAGAATTGGCTGCTGCGCTCCAAGGTGCAGACATGGTCTTTCTGGCCGCCGGGATGGGCGGTGGTACTGGGACGGGATCGATCCCCATTGCTGCCGAAATTGCTAAATCGCTCGAAATCGTCACCATTGCTGTCGTGACAACGCCTTTCTCATTCGAAATGGGCCGCAGACAATTGAATGCCATGGAGGGTCTCAACAAACTTCAAGCGCATGCCAATACACTCATCACCATCCCTAACGACCGATTGCTTTACGCCAGCCCCAAGGATCTCCCAATTGACACTGCCTTCCGCCTGGCCGATGATGTACTGCGTCAGGCCGTGCAAAGCATCACCGAATTGATCACGGAACCGGGTCTGATCAACGTAGATTTCGCGCATATCCGCCGCATGATGCATTTAGGTGGCGGCGCGCTGATGGCCATTGGCCATGGCAAGGGGGAGAACAAGGCTCTCAAGGCTATTCAACAAGCGTTAGATCACCCCTTGCTGGAAACAGTATCGCTTCATCGGGCCGCAGGAATAATTGCCAACTTCACCGCCAGCGATGAATTATCCTTGATGGAAATTGGCGATGCGCTTCTTTTCTTGCAAGATCAGGCCAATCCAGATTCCGAAGTTGTATTCGGAACCACGCCAAAATCGCACATGGGAGATCGAGTGCAGGTCAACCTGGTCGTGACGGGTCTGGGCGCGCCCACGCTCGAAGAAGTATTGCAGGGAGTCGAAAAACAGCAACCAGTTTCCACATCATTTCATTCATATACCCCGGCTCCCATCGAGCGTGCTCATATCAGCCAGGTAACACATCCTGTACCTTCTATCACATCATCCGACCTTGATATCCCAGCATTTTTACGTCGCCAGAGCCGGGTAATCAATAACTGAGGTGCCAATTTTGGATGCAAAAGTCCTCAAAACAATCACGGAGAAAGTTTCTCGCAAATTCCCTGAGGTAGCGAATATCAAACCTCAGGTCAAGAAACAACCCAAACCAGAAAATGTCAGAGGACAGTTTACAACTAACACATTGCTGCTCTATAAAACACAAATGAACGGTCCCAAAGGTAAACCACTTCCCCGAATTGTGCGCGTTGTTGTCTCGCCTCAGGGAAAGATTCTAAAAATGACAACCTCAAAATAGCTAAATCCTATGAGTATATTGCAACGCGTAGAACTTAATTTTTGGCAACTCGTAATCCCCCTTATCCGGGAATCAAGAGTTATCCGATTTTTCCTACAGAAAATGTATGCACTATTTCGCAACAAATTCTTAGGTGGTTTTTTCCTCCCCGCCGCAGTATCAGCAGGATTAGGATTATTTTTCGGATATATTGGTGGAGTCCTCAGTACGATTTTTTAATGCAATGAAATCACCAAAGATTGTAACCAGCTCAGCGATACTATTGGCATTCCTGGTTGCTTTTCCTTCTGCTGTTTTAGCGCAAGATGGACTGCCAGGGACACCAGGGTTTGGTTTTGGGGCCTGTCTCGATTTAGAAGGACCGCATCTTGAATCCGCGATCCGCATCGCCGACAATTATGGTTTGGACTGGATCACGATCGATTTCGATTGGGCGAAATACTGGCCTAAAGCGAATAATTCTCCAAATTGGGGGACACTGGATAGCGTTATGCATCAAATCGGGGGAACGAACATGGCAGTAATGATCTCTATTACGAATGCACCAGCCTGGGCTTTGGACTCTGGCGGACCAAATCACGAGTGGACAACCGACCTCGCTCTGAGGTTGGCGCGCCGTTATCCCGATGATTTACTTGCCTTAGAGATCTTCCCAGCCGCCAACACGACACATGGCTGGGGAAAGACTCCAAATCCAACCGCTTACGCCCAACTGCTAAAAACTATCCACAACACTTTAACTAACGAGGGATTTAATAACACGCTGATTGCTGCAGGAATCGACCCCTCAGCAGGCAAGCAAGAGGCGCTAGATTTTTTACTGGCGCTTTATAACGCAGGTAGTGCCTTGTACAGTCCTGTGGTCAGTATACGACTGCCAGCCCTTTCCCATGACCCCAAGACAAACCCCAACGAGGTTAGCGATCACACGCTAAGGTTTTATGAAGAAGCCCGTCAGGTGATGCTGGAGAATGGGCATCAAAACGGCCTAATCTGGGTTACCAGATTTGATTGGAAACAAGGTGGATTATCCGATACAAATGAACAGGCAGTTTGGCTACAGAATGCTTACCTGACGATGCGCTCCCAACTATATATTGGTGTGGCTTCCTTCTATTGTCTTAACAATGCCGAATCTTCAACAGCACTGCTTTCAAATACTGGAAAAGCGACTCCTGTTTTAGATGCTCTCGGTGGACTGATCGCTGCAGAGAGCAACCATCTGACTATTACGCATATCATCGACCTGAGTAAATCCATCCAGAAATTCGCACAAAAGTTAAGGCAACCATGAAAGTTCTTAAATATTTCGTTTTTATACTCGTATTCATCTTCTCGTTATTCGCTGGATTTTCCTTAGGGACCGAGCAAAATCTGTCTTTGCCCGTGAAGGTTATCGCTGCTGAACCATCAGTCGAACCACTTTTTGAGCATCAAACAGAACCACAAATTGAGCTGCAAAACCCAGTAGTGCCTGAGAGTTCCCCAAATATGGATATCGCTCGCAGCAACAATCTTCTCGTCATCGGTGTAAATGATGTACTAAATGAAAACATTACTCTAGAGGGAGTCTGGCTAGTTGTCTACCATCGCGATGATCCAAAAATCGACATTATCCCGATCTTTCCATCAATATCTGAGGGCGGACTGATGCGCGATTACGACTTTACGCGCAATTTCTCTCTTGATGAAGGAAGTTTACCCAGTGAAGAATTTCTAGATTCATTGCGTGGCCGGGACATCCTCTGGCACAATTACGTGCTCTTGGATGAAACGGCATTAAATGAGATAACTGAGTTACTCGAAATGCCCCGGGCGAGCGATGAGGGGTATTTGCACACCTGGCAAGATGATCCTAAAGCGTCTCTCGATGGTCAGTTAGCCTTATTCGACCAATTGTGTAAAACCTTTACTCAACGGCCAGAGATAGATGATATCTCCCCATTCATCATTGGTCGTACCCCTCATCTCACTACGGATGTTCCAGTTCATCAGATCATAATGGATTGGCGGCTGCTAAACACCTATGGTGAAAGCCTGCGCTGTGAATTTCCAACATTGTCCGCGCATCAAGAATAAGCATCATTGATTACGAGAGAAAAGCGACTTTCACTGTCGAAAGTCGCTTTTTCTATATGCAGATTGATTGTCTGAAAAAACTAATCAGAGCAATGGGGAATTAATTTGTCCGATTCTCTAACCGCAGCATCCCAAGTAAAATCCTGGTTGTCACTGGCGTAATAATAGATTGTGCCATTTGGCATGAGAACCACGACAACGCCGCTGTACCCCTGCATCTCTGCAACCCAAAACTCGCAGGAATAGCCTTCATTTTCAGTATACCGATCAGCCCAGAATGCGTTATTGTATTGACCGCCAGGGTAAGACACCACACCTCGGTCGTTTGGATCGCGCTGGAGTGCAGCGGCCAAAATATCGGGATGAAGAATTTGTTCACCGTCAATAACGCCGCCATCGACATTCAAAAAGGTTGTGATTTTCGCCAGATCATCAGGCACCCACCACATACCACCCAAACCTATGGGATGGCCATTATAATTATCATCCTGTGTACGTTGCGTGGAGAACACACCGGGGCCCAGGTTCAATGGCTGATAGATTTCTTGGACGACGAATTCAAAGATATCCGCATCGGAGCCTTCTTGGGTTTTCAAGTAATTAGCCATAGCACGCGTAACGATAAATGTGTCTGAAGAACGATAGACCCATTGTGTCCCTGGGGGAGCACCATGAGGCCAATTGAACGCCGCGGCGATGCGCTCAGCATAATATTCTTCATTCCAGAAAGGGTTATCCCATTGTTCTTCATCCACCATGAAGCGAGATGTACGAAAGTTACCCGTTGCCATATCCAGGGTGTTATCAAAGGTCACTGCACTCCAATCTCCAGGGCTTTCAACCGCTTCGGGTACGTAGTCGGCGATCAAAAAATCTTTGACTTCGGGATCATACTTTTGAGCAAGGCGCATCAATGCAATGCTGGCAAAAGCAGATTTGGCTGTTGAATAAGAAGGCACACGCATATACTCACAATATGGATAAGTGCCATAACGAGTCTGACAACCGCCCACATAATTCACGCCTTCGATAATAAGGCCATACCAGTTCATATATCTTGGACGTATACCGCGCCCAAAGGCCGTCAAATCCACTTCGGGGTATTTTTCGGCCAAATCTTCGAGCGGCTTGGTTGGAAAGCGATTGGCAACTTCCTGAAGGAAGGCTGCTTTTATTCCATCTGAACCAGCAACCTGGTTTGAATGATAATTCGCGTCCAGCAAACCCCATAAATCGCCGCTAAACCCAATCGCAATTTCTTGTGAAATTTGATACCAAACCTTAGAGATATGCTCATCATCAAAAAGGAATGTCATCGTGCCGTTGAAGACAGCATTAGCCCCTTTCCAATTCAGGGCAAAGGGGAACGAGGCGCGTGAATATCCTTGGTCGCCAGCCTCTTGCCACACCCTGCCTGGCTCGATGAAATAATTCCATTGGGGGTGGTCGGTGATAATCAAGCCGCGCTGCACAGGGATCAGATAGCCGTCCTGCTGTACAAACTCGAAATCAAATTCTGGTAGATGGGATACTTCGGGTTCCTGGTTAGGGTCGCCCAAGAGCACCTTTAGATCGCCAATTGTATCTTCACCGACCAGTTCTAATCGGCCTTCAAAAATGTGCTCGGGTGGCGCGGCATCTATTGGTATTGTGAGCGCGCTTTCATCCAGTGGAGAGGTATAGTCGAAACCTGACATCAACTCATCATAGGTGAGGATTTCGCGCGCATTCAGGTCAGCATTATCTTGTTGTTCGATGGTGGGGGTTGGCAGGTTCTCCTTCGTGGTTTCGGCAACCGAAATCTCACCAGAAAGGACGTGATCAGTAGGCTGGCATGCAGTCACAACCAATGCAAACCCAACGATGATGGCTCTAAACAAAGTGAATCCAGAGCGATTATGAGACATAAGAACACTCCTTCTCTTCATTTCATAAGACTCCCGCGAAAAAACTCTAACGCTGAAAGGCCAAAACAGGATGAAAGTTGAGCCAGACCCAAAGGCGAGAGCGCAACCGGGAGAAAAATGAAAGAAAAGAAGAAGCCAAAAGCGGTTTGGCAACATGATTTGCCCGT
>JADHTJ010000081.1 GCA_016785015.1 Anaerolineales bacterium | reverse complement strand
AATGTCATTCTGAGCCCCCGCCAAAGGCGCGCCTACGGCGAGGGGCGAAGAATCTCTACCCTTTACAAGCGAAATGTTGGAATGATTAGGGACTCTTCGCTGCGCTCAGAGTGACAACTGATTTAGAGAATTTCTACTAGATGCTTGGCATACTGCGCTAACTGCTTCAGTTGACCGCTCTCCGCTATCTACCCTGATATAATTCCACAATATCCAATATTTAGGAGAAAACACTTATCTCATGTCGAACAGTTTTTACATCCCCGAACGCGCCATGGTGATCATGGCCCATCCCGATGACCCCGAATTCTCCTGTGCCGGCACCGTTGCCCGTTGGGCACAAACCGGCACAGAAGTTTGTTATGTACTCTGCACAAGCGGCGACGTGGGCATCGCCGAAGTCGGTATGACCCGTGAAAAGGCAGCAGAAATTCGCGAGGCTGAAGAGCGTGATGCTGCCAAGATCTTGGGCGTCAAAGAAGTGATTTTCCTGGGCGAGCCCGATGGCATGCTCCAGCCCACGCTGGAACTACGCAAGAAAATCGTGCGTCAAATCCGCCGCTTCAGGCCAGAAGTTGTCATAACCGGCGACCCCACCGTAGTGTGGGCCAGCGACCGCTATATCAATCACCCCGACCATCGCGCCTCGGCCACCGCCGCTTTAGATGCCATATTCCCCGCGGCCGGTCAGCCGAACCTCTTTGAAGAACTCGAAGAAGAGGGACTTACTGCCTTCAAACCCCGCAAGGTGTATGTCACTACCTGGGGCGAGCCTGATATTTATGTCAACATCAGCAAGACCATCGATCTCAAGGTCGAAGCCCTACGCGCCCACAAGAGTCAGATGAAGGGTTGGGATCCCGAAGAGAGAATCAAGGGTTGGGCTGCCGAGCGCGGCAAGGGCAAAGAGATGGCCTACGCCGAAGCCTTCCGGGTGATCACTCTGGAAGATGATGAGGCTTGGGAAAAATCAAAGGGGATTGTTTTGCCCCAGGAGAAAAAGTAACGCAATGTCGCAAAGAAGCAATGGCGCAAAGAAATGCTTATGGCTCGCTTTGCAACTCTACACCTTTGCGTTAATTATTTAGGAGAAATCATGGAATTTTCACAAGTAATCAAAGAACGTTATAGTGTGCGTGGCTATAAATCCGATCCGGTTGAAGACGAGAAATTGAATAGCGTCCTCGAAGCAGCACGAATTGCACCGACGGCGGCCAATCGACAACCTTTTCAAGTCATCGTAATTAATACGCAGGGGCGCAAAGATGAGCTGCGCCGCATGTATGATCGCGATTGGTTTGTTGAAGCACCCATCATCATCGTGGTTTGTGGTGAAGAATCCAAAGCCTGGGTAAGACATGATAAAGCCAACTATGGTGTCGTCGATGCTGCCATTGTCATGGATCATCTCATTCTGGAGGCAACCAACCAGGGATTGGGCACCTGCTGGATCGGCGCATTCGATGCTGAGGCAACGCGTGAAATTCTGGGATTACCAGAAAATGTCGATCCCATCGTAATGACTCCCCTGGGCTATCCCAACGCAGCATCGCGCGGCACAAACCGCAAACCGCTCGAGGAGTTGGTACGCTACGAGCGGTGGTAAGTCCAAAATTCAGAAAGAAATGAAGAGAAATACATATTTGCTTATCTTCTTCCTATTAGTAATTCCTCTAAGTAGCTGCAAGCTTTTTAACTCAAGAGACAATTTCGATGGAGGCCACGAATGGATTGTGCCGCGCCCAGCAGCAGAAATCTACTTGCTTGCTATCAACGAAAATGATCAGCCTGTTGACAGTTTTACACTTTGGGTTCTCCTTGATGACAAAAAGATACAATCCGAGGATAGGTTTTTGTCGTACGATGTTGTCAATGGCTTCCAAAACCAAAGTCCTGGGGAGTTAGTGCTGACCTATTTAGGAGAAGTAGGGGGTGGCCATGAAATTCTGATGGATGCCCCAGGCCCACCAATTATGAGGGCGCTGATCGAATCCCAGGGATATGAGAGTATCACCATCAGTTTGGACGAATTACTATTCGTTTCTAAATATCGCATTGGCAAATCAGAAAAAGAATTAAACGGTGAAGTGTTCGAGTTGAATGTAGTGGAATATCAGATCGTGCTTGTAAAAGAATAGGTAGCCTAATGAGGAAGATCGTGACTCCACAAAAAAACATCGTCGTCATTGGAGGGGGAATTATTGGGGTTTCGGCAGCGTACTATCTGTCAAAACAGGGTCGCTCTGTGACACTGATCGAGAAGGGCGAAATCAGCGCAGGTGCATCAGCTGGCAACGCCGGCCTTATCGCCAACGGTTTTGCCATCCCGATCGCCGCACCTGGAGTTCCAAAGCAGGGGCTGAAGATGATGCTTGATCGATCAAGCCCCTTCTATATCAAGCCGCGCTTGAATCTTGATTTAATAGGCTGGGTTTGGAAATTCGTGCGCGCTTGCAATACCAAGCAGATGCGGGCCTCCATTCCAGTATTATTGGCCTTGGGCCAGGGAAGTTTTGACCTCTTAGACGAATTACACGAAACTGAAAATGTAAATTTCGGCTATGAGAAAAAGGGGCGCTTGATCGCTTTCACTAGTGATGAGAGTTTTGAAGTGTGGAAAAAAGATGCAGCCTTGGTTCAGGAGTACGGGGTGCGAACAGATCTGCTTGATGCGGACGGCGTAAAGCAGGTTGAACCCAATCTGCTATCTTCTGTCAAACACGGCATATTCTGTGATTCCTACGCCCACGTTGACCCTGATCGCTTCACCAAAGAGATGAGGCGCTTGGCAGAAAGTCATGGGGCTGAGATCATCACCGGAACGGCTGTGACGGGATTCGAGACAACCCGGGGAGAGATTTCGTCAGTAAATACATCACAAGGAACATTCACTGCGAAGCAAGTCATTTTGGCCGCTGGTGCATGGTCAGCAGAACTAGCTCGCAAAATGAAGCTAAGTTTACCCATCCAGCCTGCCAAGGGCTACAGCCTGACCTACAAGCGACCGCCCATCAGCCCCAATTTGCCGCTCTCGTTAGCGGAGCGAAAAACCGCCGTAACTCCCATGGGAGATATTTTGCGTTTTACCAGTACATTAGAACTGGCTGGCTTTGATCCTACGATCAACCAGCGCCGCATTGAAACCATTCGCCGCTCAGTACGAGAATATTTAACTGGGATAGATGAATTGGATGAGCACAGCGAAATAGAGTGGTTTGGATACAGACCAGCCACGCCGGATGACTTGCCCATCATCGGGCGCAGCGAGAAAATTGAGAATCTAATCTTCGCCACAGGCCATGGGACGCTGGGAATCACGCACGCACTGATTACCGGTAAATTAGTTTCGCAAATCACTGGGAGTGAAGAACCTGCTCTTGATCTGGAACCTCTCCGAGCTGAGCGATTTTAGCAACCAGCCTAGGGGTTTGGAAATCCCGCCCACAAAATATCAATCCGATAATGCAAAAAGCCGCCCGAATTATCAGGCGGCTTCATCTATTTTGTTTAATATAAATGGCTTAGGCGGGCATGCTCTTGGCAACGATCTCCACCGCCTTATCAACAACTTCTTCGGGGGTATCCAACATGCCGCGGAAACGGATCGAGCGGTTGCCGGATTTTAAAACGTTGAGGCCGTTCTTGAAGAGTGTTTCCATCATCACATCGCGATTAGCCTGATCGGGTAAGTCGTAGGCAATCATCAAGCCCTTGCCGCGCACATTGCTCATCATGCCCTTTGACTCTTCGGCAACGACATTTAATTCGCCGATCATCTTCTCGCCAACTTTGGCCGTATGCTCTAAGAGATTCTCTTCTTCAATGATCTCCAGATAGCGCGTGCAGCGCACCATATCAACCAGGTTGCCACCCCAGGTCGAATTGATGCGGCTGGATTCTGCGAAGACGTGCTGATTAACCTCTTCAATGCGTTCGCTGGCTACGATCCCGCAAACCTGACTCTTCTTGCCAAAGGCAAAGATATCCGGCTGCAAGTCATAGTGTTCGAATGCCCACATCTTGCCAGTAACGCCCATGCCACTTTGCACTTCGTCGAATATCAACAAGAATTCGTGCTCATCGGCAAGGCGGCGCAGCTCACGCAAGAATTCTGGTCTGAAATGGTTATCCCCACCCTCCCCTTGAATAGTTTCAATGATCAACGCGGCGATGTCACCCTTATACTGATTGAGCGCCGATTTTATCTGAACAAAGGCAATCTCTTCTACTCTGGCGACTTCATCCAAGACATCGTCATCCAGGGGGAAACGCAGCTTGGGATTGACAACGCGGGGCCAATCGAATTTGGGGAAGTACATATACTTGCGGGGGTCATCGGTGTTGGTCAAGGACATGGTATATCCCGAACGGCCGTGAAATGCCTCTTGGAAGTGGATCACCTTTGAGCCCAGTCCCTCAACCATCGCCGGAATAGCCCCGTGCAGGTTCGCAGAACCAATACTCGCCAGATTCTTGCGCACTTTCCAATCAAACGATGTTTTTAGCGCATTCTCAATTGCCAGCGCCCCGCCACTCACCAAGAAGAGATGCGGCATTTCTTTGGGCATAGCCAAACGACTAAATGCTTCCACAAAATACGCCATCTCAGGCGTATACAAATCCGAATTCGCAGGTTTGTGAATCGCCGAAAGAGTCAGCTTTTCCAAAAACTCTGCTTCTTTCAGCCTGGGGTGGTTGTACCCAACCGGAATGCTGGCGAAAAAGGTATAGAAATCGATATACTCACGCCCGGTGACAGCATCTACGACATAAGAACCATGTGATCGTTCTGAATCAAAAACTATCGGACTTCCATCAGCGAGCATATGTTTTGCAATCGTTTCGTGAACCTGTGATGGTTGCATGTGGGATTAAATCTCCTTGAATTGAGCTTGATTAATTAAACCGTTGGGATTATATCTCACTAAAATTCAAATGCAAGTCAGCAGGATTGCCCAAAGAAATATTTTTGCCTTTCTGTATGGTATCATTTTCGCGTCTATGGTTTCCTCTTTACAGCCTTCCGATCTTGGCCTGATCCTTTCCTATAAATGTCAGTGTGAGTGCGCGCACTGTTTGTATAACTGTGCTCCCGCACGGCGTGATTGGATGACTGGTGAGGAAATTTTCGCTGCCCTCGAAGCAACTACCTATTGGGAGCAACCCTATCAAGTGCATATTACAGGAGGAGAGCCGTTTCTGAAGTTCTCCCTGCTCCTCCACGCCGTCGAAGCTGCCAGTGAGTTAGGAATTCAAGTTTATGCCGAGACAAATGGGGGATGGTGTGTGAGTGATGATCTGGTCGAGAGACGCTTCAGCGCCCTCAGGTATGCCGGAATGAGCGCACTACTGATCAGTTGTTCCCCATTTCATGCTGAAACTATTCCCCCAGAGCGTACAATAATGGCTATACGCAAGTCCTTGGAGATCTTTGGGCCGCAGTACACCATGGTATATTTGCCCGGCTGGTTGGAACAAATCCAAGCCTTTGGCAGTGATACGCCCACCCCGCTTGAAGCGTATGTTCAGGTTTACGGCCAGGAAGATGCTGGTCGTATGTTCTGGCAGGGGTACAGTTTGATCTCTGGAGGCAGAGCCGGGTATCGTTTAGGTCATCTCACGCCCAAACAGAGTCCAGATTCCTTTCGGGAGCAAAGCTGTCAGCAGGAGCTGCTCTATGCGCAGCACTCACATTTCGATCTCTATGGGAATTTCATCCCTGCCTTTTGCGGCGGCCTGGTAGTTGGCGACTGGCACCAACTGCCCCATCTGATTGAAGATTTCCAGGCCAACAACTATTCCCCACTGCTCAAAACCCTAATCGAGGCCGGCCCATATGGCCTATACGAAATGGCGCAAGAAACGTATGGCTATTCAGCCTTAGAAAATGGCTACGCGGGCAAGTGTCATTTGTGTGTGGATGTGCGCCGCAATTTGGTTGAGAAAGGCGATTTTGTAGAATTGCAGCCTGTAGAATTTTACGAAAACTTTTAGCAAAAGCCCAGCGTAGTCAACCAGAAATTCATGGAGGAATTATGCAAGTACGACAAATAGACACGAGCAACCCCGGTGATGTGCGCAAATTCATTCGTTTCCCTTCGACACTGTACAAGGGGAATCCTTACTGGGTGCCAACTATGGAAGGCGAAATGAAGGCCGCGCTCAACCCTAAGGCACACCCCTTTTACCAACATTCGCAAGCGGCATTTTTTGTCGCTGAAAGCGATAAAAAAGTTTTTGGGCGACTGGCCGTTTTGGACAATAAACGCTACCGCCAGACTCCTAAGAAAAGCGCTACGGGCTTGTTCTATTATTTCGAAGTCGTTGAAGATATTAAGGTTGCCGAAGCACTCTTCGAAACAGGCATTCATTGGGCCAAAGAACAGGGAATAGATACGCTAACAGGCCCAAAGGGTCTCGCCCAAGGAGACAGCATTGGGATATTGGCGGAGGGCTTTGATTTCATGCCAGCCATGGGAATTGCCTATAACATGGCCTATTACCCAGATTTCATGGAAAGGCTGGGCTTCGAAAAAGAAAGCGATTTGCTCTCGGGATACCTGCGGGCCGACGAATATCAACTTCCAGAGCGTGTACACCAGTTGGCAGAAAAAATCAAAAAACGCCGTGGTTTTCACGTCAAGCAGTTTTCCACCAAGGACGAATTGCGCCTGTGGATCCCGAAAGTGCGCGAAGTATACAACCAGGCTTTTGCAACGGTGCCAGAATTCGTACCCATCACTGAAGATGAAGTTTGGTTGATAGCCGACAAGATCCTCTCGATTGCTGACCCCCGTTTGCTCAAACTCGTTTTCAAAGGCGAAGATCTAGTGGGCTTCCTCTTCGCTTATCCCAATATCTGTAAAGGGCTTCAAAAAACTAACGGACGCCTCTGGCCCTTCGGCTGGCTGCATCTCGTGCGAGAGTTCAAACGCACCAAAGCGGTCGATATCAATGGCATTGGCTTGCTCCCTGAACATCAAGGGTTGGGCGCAACTGCTATTTTATATACCGAGTTGGAAAAAACGGTTCGAGATTTTAATTTCGAATATGCCGATCTAGTCCAGATCAACGAAACCAACATGAAAAGCTTTGGTGAGGCCAGTAATTTGGGTGCCAACTGGCACAAACGCCATAGGATTTACGCAAAGAAATTCTGAACAATAATTAATTTCGGCGACTCTGGAAAGTCGCCCTACGAACAAGTCAAGGAGAAAGAAATGATTGTAGCTGGCGATAGTGCTTCACGAACCAAAACTTTCAGCGATGAAGATGTGCGTTCTTTTGCCAACATTTCAGGTGACAACAACCCCATCCATTTGGATGATGAATATGCTGCGGGGACACAATTTGGTCAGCGTTTGGTGCACGGCATTCTCACCTCGGGGCTGATCTCAGCAGTATTGGGGACACAGCTCCCAGGGCCTGGAAGCGTTTATATCAAGCAGACGATCAATTTTCGCGCCCCCGTTTATATTGGCGATACGATCACGGCTACAGTGACCGCCAAAAAGATCCGCGAAGACAAACCGATCGCGACGTTTGAAACTGTTTGCAAAAATGAAGCTGGAAAGGTAGTGATCAACGGCGAGGCTGTGCTATTGCTGCCAACGGAATGACTATTCTTTATTTCCCATTAGGATGCCATATCGATAAGAAAGCATCGACGACTTGGGGTTCAAAATGAGTGCCCGAGTGCTGCTTGAGGTGCTCCAAAACGCGTTCGTCAGGCCAGGCATCTCGGTAGGGTCGATCTGAGCGTAACGCATCCCAGACATCTACAATGGCAAATATTCGTGCCGCCTGCGGAATTTGATGTTTCATTAGTCCACGCGGATACCCCGTTCCATCCCAGCGTTCGTGGTGGCAGTATGGGATATCCAATGAGGGAAGCAGGTAATCAATGCGGGAAAGCATGTCATAGGCGTAAACCGGATGCCGGCGCATGATCTCCCATTCTTCGTCAGTAAGCGGCCCCTTTTTTTGCAAAATATAGTCAGGGATGCCCATTTTACCTATGTCGTGCAGCAGCACGCCCCGCCGTATGTGAACTAATTCTTCATCACGAACCCCTAAGTGAAGTGCTAACTGCACAGTCATATCGGTTACACGCTGTGAATGGCCCTCAGTTTCGCGATCTCTTAGTTCTAGAGCATGTGCCCACCCTTCAAGCGTGCGATCGTAGGCGAGAGAGAGGTTCAAGTTAGCGCGCTGTAGACTCTGATAAAGCTTGGCATTGTTGATAGCAATAGCCACCTGCCCAGCCAAAGTCTCTAAAAAGTTAATCCATTCCTGATCTGGGTCAAGTCGCTGACGATGAAAGATTTCCAAAACACCGGCCACTTTTCCTTTTGCTGTGAGTGGAACGCCAAAATAACTCACAAATCCTTCGTTCCTAAAACTAGCTATTCTAGGGGATTCGTAAGGCGATTCGGCAATTGATGGCACACGCACGGTGATTCTCTCTTGGGCTGCACGACCAGCATAGCCCTGGTCAATTCGGATAAACACGTTGGAGTGTGAACCCAATCTGAATCCGGCACCCGCGCCATATTCCAACATAAGTGTATGGGTGTTGAAAAGCAGCACATCGACCGCATCCACACCTAGCTGGCTCCTAACCTTATCAATCAGCACTCGTAAAGTGAAATTGATATCCAGGCTGGCCGTGATGGCCTGATCAATCTCGCGCAACGCCGAAAGCCGCCGCACACTCAATTGCGTTTTCTCATTCAGAATCGCACGTCGAATAGCATTTGCAGCAATATGCGCGATGGTTGTAAGTAAATTGATTTCTTCGTCGCTGAACGAGCGCCCATTTGGTAAACCGACATTCATCACTCCAATCAAATCATCATTGGCTAAGAGCGGCAACGTCAGATTGGCGCGAACTTCTTTGAAGAATGGCTCTTCTTCTGGGTGAATATCTGCAATGGGGTCAGTCAGTAAATTTTCTGTCAAATAAATTTCACTTGTTTTCGCAACATGGCCGGTGACACCATCGCCAGGCTTATGACGCAACCCAATCAGGTCTGGTCGAGGAGGACTCCATTCTTTGGCAACTAAATTACCAGTGCCAGGATCACTTAGATGGACAGATCCGAATGCGGCACCAACAACGCTGGCAGCCTGGTCCAATATTATTGGCAGCATTGCTTCGACAGTTACAGCCTCGCGCAGCGCTGATGTAATGTGACTTATTGATTCCAGTTCACCCAAGCGTCGTTGCGCTTGATCGTAAAGCTTAGCATTTTCCAGAACAGTTCCCGCATAGGCCCCCAACATTTCCAATAGATATAAATCGTCAGACGAATAATCTCCAGGGGTGTTGCTTTGGGCTGACAACATACCTATGGTGCGGTCCGAACCATTCAGGGGGATAGCAATTAAAGATTGAATGAATTCTGGATCGCCGATTTTTCGAAGATCGAAATTACCTTGATCTGAATTGATATCCTCAATATAGATCGACTCATTATTATCAATTACATAGCCGCTGACTCCTGAATGCGCAGGTATAAATTGTTCGGGAATTCGTTTCCCTTTCTCGAAGGCGTATGCCAATAGGATATCGCCATCTCCGTTGTGAGAAAGGGAAATTATGAATGCATCAATATGCATAACACTCTCGACGGCGCGATGGATTGATTCGTAAACTAAATTTGGATCTTGGCTTGCTTGGATCATTTCTTGACTGGCGTTGTAGAGAACCATTCTGCGATCAGACGCAGCCAAGGCATCCTGGTATAAGCGCGCGTTATTGATTGCGATTGCCACCTGATCCGAAAATGCAAATAGGCGTTCTCCATGAACGCTACTATAGAACTCTGCTTCACTATGGTTTAGATTAATTACCCCAATGACTTCGCCTTCCAACAATATGGGCGCCCCTAAATAAGAATAAATCCAATCTTCAACGGGGGTGGCAACCCATAACTCATTATCTACAATATTCGGGATATGAATTACCTGCTTGGTATTGACGATATGATTGATTATCGGAAAATCTGCAAGCGGATAAGACATATTGTCGGCCCATTCACCAAGACCTCGCTCAATAAAGCCACGGTGGCGTAGAATTTTACCCACACCACCTTCGACCTGCATGATATTGGCAGACTCATATGGAACAACCAGTTGAACCGCGTCCATGATCTGGTCAAAAATCACATCAAGATCAAGCGTACTGTTAATCGCCGTAAGGCTAGCCCGTAACGCTTGATTGAACTGACGCTGTTCGCGTTCTGCAGCATCATTTCTCAGGCGTTCGATCGATATAGAAAGTTGGTCAGCTATTGTGGTAATCAAACGCAAATCATCTTCTGCGAAATAAGCTCTTTGGTCACTCTCTGCATTGATCACGCCAATCACGCGATCTCCAATTTTGAGCGGGACAGCCAGCTCGCTCTGTGTACCATCAACCACATTAAGATAATCTAATTCTATATGAGTATCTGTGATCAGTTTCGCCCTTCCTGTAGCGGCAACACTACCCGTCACGCTGCCGGACCCAACAGAAACCCGGAACTCTTTGGCATGTTCAGGCATGCCATGATACGAAGGATGGGGAAAAAGATCTCTGGAAAATTCGCCATTCATCAAAACACCAAAGTTTTTCGGATAAAGAGCTTCACCTATGGTTGCTGTTACTCGAGCTATCAACTCATTCTCATTTGATGCCTCAATTCCGGCCTTCGCTACTTCATTTAGAACACCTAATTCGGTCAACTGCCGTTTGAGTTGTTTCTCCGCCTGCACCCGCCGGGTAATATCCATAACACTGACCAGAACGTTGCTCAGTTTCTCCCGCTCAGCTGGAATTGCCATGGTCAGCAAGATTTCTTTTTTCGCGCCTTGTAATGTTTGGTTTACTGTCTCACCACCAAATATAGGGCGCCCTTCGGCAATGGCTAGCAACTCCTCTTTGAGGATATCTCCTGTGTCATCAACATAGATCTTGTCTAATGAGCCTAACAACTCTTCCTTACTGCTCGCACCAAACATCTTGAGTGTGGTTTCATTAATATCCAGAATCTTGATCTTTTGAGCAGCCTGACCCAAGAACTCTGGATGTTCATCCATATAACCGCGCAAATCTTCCACACCCTGATCAACCAAAGAATCCATCAGGGCGATCACTTCTGAGAAATCTTCTTCCCACAGAGATACAGCTGAATTTTCAAATATATGCCGGTATCTTTCTTCGCTTTCACGCAGGGATTCTTCTGCCGACATACTTTCTGTGACATCTTCTTGCATAAAAACCACTTCGCGCACATTATTTTCCTGGTCTTTGACAGGGTAGACTGTGGCTTTGATCCAACGTTTTGGGCCTGCAAACGACGTATCTTCATCGGACGAATCGTACAATGCCGGCGGCATCTCTACAAATTCCCCCGCAAAGCCCCGTTCGATATACGGCATCAAGCCTCTCTCGAGCAATTGTTGATCTTCAAAGATATTGTAATCCTTGTAAATACTCTCCATCAATTCTGGGGAAATATTCCACAACTTCACCGCAGCTTCGTTGCCGAAGATTGGGCGTCCATCTGGGGTATACAAGATAGTGCTAATCGGGGATTGTTCAATCAAAGATCGAAATCGCGTTTCAGATTCATCCAAAGCTGTTTCTGCCGCTTTACGGTCTGTTATGTCTTCAACAGTGCCCTCGTAGCAAGTAATATTTCCTTGAGAATCGCGTACTACTTTTGCGCTTTCGCGAATAAAAAGGGGGGTTCCATCTTCACGAGCCCAGGCCGATTCAAGACCAACGATCTGGCCTTCTTGCTCAAGTTTCGCTTTGAATTCGGCGCGCGAGTACGGCGGAGCATAGCCTTCTTGTTCAATATTCCGAGAAGAAAGCTCTTCAAAAGTTGAAAATCCCAACATCGTGATCAGGGCGGGATTGGCAAACAAAATACGACCGTCAGGGTGTGTTTGGAAGAACCCAATGGTCGCATTTTCGATGATGGATCGGAAGTGCGTTTCGCTTTCTTTCAACTCCTTGTATAAACGAGCGTTCTCAAGCGCCGAGGCAACATGATTTGCAAAAGCCCTCACGGTCGGCACATCATTCTCCGTTAAGGCCTCCCCAACCATGTTAACTACCCCCATGATCTCCCCGCGACTGATGAGCGGCGCATAGATGCCAGGGTGTCCGCCAAAGGCCATTACAATCCGTCCCGCGATCGGTCTGGCTATCTCAGGAATTAATTGCTCGATCACGATGCCGCTATCAGGAACAAATACGACATCTCTCGATTCGACCACCTTCTGATAGACATCGACATCAGAAATCCTAAATGAAAATCCCTTGGCTTTCATGCCAACGATCTTCTCAATTTTTTTAAGCACTTTTTTATATCGTGCCCCCTCAGCGGCAGATATCACCTTTAATTGCTCCCCCGATTCATCAAGCAACAGAATCCCCCCACGCAATCCCAGGCCACTGATCTGTGTATGGAAAACAGGGATTATTTCTTCTTCTTCGTATGCGGCTCGTTGAAGAATTGCAGCTGTTTCACTAAAAGCATGAGTTAGATTCAACGTTGAACTATTTGAATCAGCCTTGTCGTCTGTTCGTACCATATTCAAACCTCAAGCCCCTCTTTCCAAAAGCATGTGAATCACACAACGTTGATTGGGCATTAAATAAAGTAACACATCTCCTCTTTCAAATTAACTGGGAAATGGTCAAATAATCCAAAATGATTATCTCAAATATTCAATTTTTTGTCTGTCGTTTAAGTTAGATAATTTGTGTAGTGATTGTTTGATGTTTTACAACTAGTTTTCATGCCCCTCTAGAAATTTGACGGAACGCCTGCCTTGAACCATAATAACGTTTTATTTTCTCAAGGTCATTTACACGAATGGCTCTCAGTGGTTCAGACATGCGCATAAAAAATTGCTGCACAACTGGCGCAGGAATCATTCCAACCAATAATCGCTGCATGGGGGAGATTCCCCGCTTGACAGTCTCATAATAATCTTTCAGTGTGCGCCTACGAAATTTGATCAGACGATCTAGTTCGTCACCATCAACATAATCTCCCGAGTGGAAATTCTTTGTGGCAAAAGCACTTTCAGGGAGCGCCGTTGCTGCAATCCCGAACATGGGCATCATGCTGCGCATAAATTCACGCGCTTTGACACGACATTTTTCACCGCCACCTAGATTGAAGATGCGCCCGTAAAGCCCCTCACAATCGACCGCTTCAGCCAATGCGTAGCCGGCATCGGCGCTGTGGCACCACTCCAGGGAAGTCTCCAGGGGCATATGGAACATCAGGGGTTGGATTTTAAGTTTTTTCGTTAGAATTCCGCAAAGACGTAAGATCGTCCATTTCAAGCCGGATTGTTGGATCAACTTCTCGGCTTCGATCTTGGTTTTAGCATATTCATCTCCCACGCTAGGGAGCAGAGGATCGCCAACGCGAATCTCTGGGTTTTCCACGCGATCACCATAAACCGAGACGGATGATGTGTACACAAGCCTGGGAGCAGGATCCTGTTTCTTCATGGCAGCCAACAAATTCTTAGTCCCACGAACATTCACATCCCAGGCCAACTTTGGAAAGTGATCAGCCACGGGCGGAATCATTGCGGCGACATGAACGACTGCATCAACGCCATCAACTGCTTGCTCGACATCTGTTTCGTTGCGCAGGTCACCCCAAATAATATCCACCTGCTGATTAAAGGGTTTGAACATTTTGCGTTCGAGCTTTCGGTCCAAACATAAAATCCGCAGCTTATATCGATCTCGGCGCATAAGCAGTTCTCCAAAAGTTTCGAAACCAACTTCCCCTGAAGCGCCAGTTAATAGCAGAGTGTTCATACGTTGCTCCTGACACATACTATACGTGGAATTACCCCGCCGCTGTAGATATTATCCACCATCGCTGAGATGACGAAAGTCAAATGGGGCAATGACACGCGTCATATGCTTCTCTGTTGAATGGTATTGCCGTGGTGTAGGTGAAATGGCTATGATATGATCAATAATATGAGAGGAAATGGCATCGAACCTGGGCTGTTACGTATCTTTCGTTATTTCACCGGCATTGCGATGATTTATTACGCCGCCCTGGTAGGGTATACGGCCATCCAAACAGGTGAAGCGGATTCAATCCCACAGATTCAATCGTACGTGAATTTTGGCATCAATCTGATTTTGCTGGGATATCTCTTCTGGGGTTGGCTGGCACGCAAGCTAAAAAAGTACTACCTTCCCCTGGCGCTAATCTCAGCAACTGTGGTGCCGATTTTCAGCAACCTGATTTATTTGGCCGAGCCCCAAGAAGATGCCTACCTGACGATCATGCGTAGTTGGCTACTTTTTCCCATCATGATCGTTCCCCTGGTGTTGATTGCCTGGCAATACCGCTTCCGCTATGTGCTGGCTTTTGTGCTTTTCGCCACACTGGTGGAATACTCTGTTCTACTGCCCACAGTCGGCCCCATTCACTTCAATACCGCGCCAATCTTGGGTGTACCCATGATCCGCGCTTTCGCTTTCGGCGTTGTGGGGCATATCGTCACGCGGCTTATCGACACGCAGCGTGCACAGCGCAAAAAACTCATCCGCGCTAATGTCCATCTCGGCCAACACGCCAATACATTGGAACAGCTTGCTACAAGCCGCGAACGCAACCGGCTGGCGCGTGAACTTCATGATACCCTGGCACACACCCTTAGTGGTCTGGCAGTAAACCTCGAGGCGATCAAATTTATCCTTGGGAATAACCAGGATGAAGTTCGCGAAATGCTGGATCACGCTTTGGATAATACGCGTGAGGGACTTGGCGATACCCGCCGGGCTCTCAAGGATTTGCGATCTAAGCAGCTTGAAGAGTTGGGGCTGGGAATGGCCGTTCGAAATTTAGCCCACGATGCCGCGCTGCGCGCTGGTTTTGAACTTCGCTTGAACGTCTACGGCAATCTGGATGACCTGACCATTAATGTTGAACAGTGTTACTTCCGTATCGCGCAAGAGGCGCTGCAGAATATCGTCAAACATGCCCAGGCAAAATACACCAGTCTCAAGCTTGTCGAAGATAGAGGCACATTGACAATGGTCATCGCCGATGATGGTATCGGATTCAATGTGTTGGGGGTCGGCAACGAAGATGAACTTGGCCTCAAGGGGATGCGAGAGCGGGCGGCTGCGGTGGGTGCCGATCTCGATGTTTCCAGTCAGCTCGAAGAGGGTACAACGATACAACTCTCGATGGAATTGCCTTATGATCAAAGTCTTAATCTGTGACGATCAGGTCATCGTCTGTGAGGGGCTTCAAACTATACTGAATGCTTCTCCTCAGGTCGAGGTGGTTGGCACCGCACATGACGGCAGCGATGCCCTGGAGCAGATTCCGGCTACCAACCCCGAAGTGGTTCTGATGGATTTGAAAATGCCGGTGATGAACGGCATTATCGCCACGCGCAAGATCAAAGAAAAATATCCCGAGATAAAAGTATTGGTGCTGACAACCTACGATGACGACGAATGGCTCTTCGATGCCGTGCGCGGCGGCGCGTCTGGATACTTGCTCAAAGACACCCCGCCTGCAGAATTGATCGAAGCCATCGTTGGCACAGCGTCTGGTAAAACTTTCATCGATCCAAATGTGGCTGGCAAATTGTTCCACAGCTACAGTGAGAAACAACCCGCCAAGAAATTACCCACCAATTTCCATCTCAGCGAGCGCGAGACTGACATCCTAGAGCTGCTGGCCCAGGGGCTTTCCAATGCCGATATCGCCAATCAGCTCTATCTCACTGAGGGAACGGTCAGGAATTATACGAGCGAGATTTTTAAGAAATTGGGGGTTTCAGATAGGACACAGGCTGCGGTTTTGGCTTTAAGGTATGGTCTTGTAGATTTAGATGAATAGAACGCGGATACTTCGACTGGCTCAGTACATGTTTTCGCAGTTTCACAAGATTATTTAGTGATTTCTGTAGTGGTCAGAAGGATGGCGCACGCCTTGCTGTGTCATTCTGAGGAGCGCAGGAAGCGAAGCGGCTGAAGCGACGAAGCCTGCCCTGAGCCTGTCGAAGGGAATCTCTGATACTGTGCGAGAATTCATGCCTGCGCGGATTAAATGTATCGAACGCCGCAGGGATTCTTCGCTACGCTCAGAATGACAATACTGTTTACCATCCTTCTGACTAATACAATTGTTTAGTGATTTCTCGCTTGAATTCCATTTATATCAGTGCTGCTCTGCGTTCCTCTGCGTCCTAATCTCGAACTGCCAGGTTGTTAGATAATTTTTTGAGAATCGTGAACCGCCCTGGAATAAATTCCAGGGCTAAAAATCGCACCGGATAAATCCGGTTAGCCTGGCGATTCATCTCCGGGCGCCTTACGGACTGAGAAGTCGCTCGCAAATACACAACACAAATAGCATTGGCTTCACTCGCGTTAAATCTACTTTGGGCATACATTAATTCCCGATGTAAGAATACGGCAACAATCCCCGTCTTAACCCTATGAAAAAATATGATCTACTCATCATCGGCGGTGGCTCCGCGGGCTTGACCGCGGCGGATTTTGCCATCAGACTTGGGGCTAGCGTTGCCATTTTAGAGAAAAACAAAATCGGCGGTGACTGCACCTGGACAGGCTGCATCCCCAGTAAAACTCTGCTCAAGTCATCCAAAGTAGCGCATGAAATGCAACACGCGGACAAATATGGGTTGGTGCCTGCGCGGAATGAAGTTGACTTCTCATCAGTTATGGCCCACGTCCGTTCGGTTATTAATGACATCTACCTGGAAGAATCTCCCGAGGTACTGCGCGCCGAGGGCATTGATGTGTTTTTGGGTCCGATAGAATTTATCGATCCGCACACCTTGTCCGTCGGAGACGATATCGTCAGAGGAAAATCGATCATCATTACCACTGGGGCGAAAGTGCACATTCCGCAGATTGAGGGCATCGAAAATGTCGAATACCATACCTATGAAACTATTTGGCAATTGGAAAAGCTGCCCAAGAAATTGCTGATTGTTGGCGCTGGCATGGTCGGCTGTGAGCTGAGCCAGGCATTTCAGCGCCTGGGATCCGAAGTGTCTCTGATTGAAGCCAAAGAGTGCATCCTGCCCAACATTGACCGTATTGCGGCACTCACTCTTGAAGAAGTCTTCCGCAAAGACGGAATTCAACTATTCACCAATGCTCCAGTCGAACATTCCTGGCAAGACGATGTTGGAATTCACCTGAAGAGCAAGGATCAAGAATTTGTCGGTGACATGCTGCTATTGACCACAGGGCGAAAACCAAACGTCACAAGCTTGGGGCTTGAGAATACGGGAGTAGTTTATACCCCCGAGGGCATCCAGGTTGATCAAAACTTGCGCACCTCGCAAAAACATGTCTATGCGGCAGGCGATGTGGCTGGTGCGCCGCAGTTCACCCATGTCGCTGGCTCGCAAGGCTATTTAGCCGTACGCAACGCACTTCTTCCCGGCAGCCAAAAGAACAACCTTTCTAATCTGCCATGGACACTCTTTACTGATCCTGAAATTGCTCAGGTAGGCCTTAGCGCGGATGAAGCCAAAGTTCAATTGGGAGAAAAAGCGCTATCTGCAATATGGCCGCTCTCACGCGTGGACCGTGCTCACACAGAAGCATCGAAGGAGGGGTATATCGAAGTAACTTACACAAAAAAGGGGAAGATCCTGGGCGCGACTATTGTCAGCCCGAACGCTGGCGAATTGATCAATGAATGGGCTTTAGCTATCTCAAAAGAACTCAAAGTGAGCGATGTTGCCAATTCGCTACATGTGTATCCCACTTATGGTATGGCTTCTATGCGGCTCGCTGCCGAGATCGAAACTGAACGCGTACTGGGTGGAATTCTGGGGAAAGTTATTGGTAAACTGCGTAAGCGATAATGCATTGCTTTTTTATTTGTCATTCTGAGCCTTCGCCATCGGCGAGGCGAAGAATCTCTTCAAACTACAACCTAGATCCTTCGCTGCACTCAGGATGACACAAAGATGATAAAACACGCGCATCTAGATTTTCAAAGACTATTCAAAACTTTGCCCTTCAGTTTCATGCACTCATTTAAGTGCACCAAGTTGTGGCGTGTGGCGGGCATCAGCAACAATCCTGCGATGGTGCGCTTGCTCCAATATTGAATAACTTCCTCAGCTTCAGAAACCACGGCTGCTTCATCCCTGATACGCTGCAGTCGCTCCGGACGCGTTTTCTCTTTCAAATCTTCAACTCGGAGATCAGCGGTTATCACCCGTGTCCTACGACCCACAGAAACCCGGTAGGTGCGCAAGGCCTCAGTGTCAATCGAAGCACTCAAATCAGCCACCGCGGCCTCGCTCATGGCATTGCCTGAGTCAGGCAAATCTATATTCAATTTCTCCAGCCAATTTTCTTCGCGGAAGATCTGCTGGGCATCAGCCACCAGGATATTCATAGTCATATCTTCAATGCGAGCGATATGCCAGATAGCCCAGGCGATAGAGTGTTCGCCACCCTTAGGGATGCGGCGCCACTGAGCCTCGGTCAGATCGTCCAGCACCAAATCCTCTAGCGAATCGGTCTTGGGGGGTGTCGCCTTAGCCGAATGCAGTGCGGCGTGCTGCGCCATGAACAACTGCATGGCCGCCTCGTGCTGGTCGTAGCTGGTCATGATCTCCCGTAAACGGGTTTGCTGCTTCATCAAAGTTTTTCGTAGGGTTTCGGTATTCATTTTTCTTCCTCTGCCATACCCCCCTCACCGACCAGTGCGATGATCTCGCACGGGATGAGTTTTGTTCCGATGATATTTTCCATTTGTAGCCTCCCAGAGCTCAGGAGAAATTATAAACGAAAAACTGAGCAAAAAAGACCCCGCTAGTATCTTCAAATTACTCTACGGGATCTTGATTGACTTCAACTATATAAAAGTGACAGTCACCTTCGATGTGACTGTCACTTTATGCTTTACTCCGCACCCGCTGTCACGTCTGCTAAGATCGCCTTTTCCTTCGATACGTTCATCGCAGACTCTTCACTTCGTTGAGATCATTGGCTCCAAACTACTCAGGATGCAGTCCTCTATTCAATTCTGACAAGAACGGCCTGCACAGCGATGCGCCAATCGTAGTCGCCGCTGGTAGCGTTATAGTCTTTACAGGTGATCAGGGTGAGCATATCGTACTCGGAGTGCGGCAGTGCCTTCAAGGTATCGGGGCTGGTCTGCATGAAATCGCGCACTTCGTAGATGTGGCGCAGCCCCCAGGCGTGGATGATGATCTGGTCGCCGTGCTGCAGGGTGTGCAAATCCACGAAGGGGCCAGGGTTGTTGTCGCGATCCCAGACATGGGCAGTGATAGCCGTGTTGCCCGCCCAGGTGGGGTAGGCCGTCCCCTGCAGGTACCCCGCTTCATCGTCCAGCCAGGTCACAGCCCAGCCGCGGTGCGAGAGCGGCACACCCACAATGGGCATTTCTAAGTTCAATGAAGGAATCTCCAGGGTGAAGCCGCTGGGTTTCGATACACCGCCTTTAGCGGCACTCAACCCGAGAGCTAGTTCAAAATACATTTCTTCAGTAGGCTGCTTGAGAAGCGTTGTCACCAAACCTGGTGCGAATCCGGTGTCAGGCATCTCCGCTACGCCGATGACGAAAAAACTCAACTGGCTGATATCAGCACACAGGTATCCGTTTTCTTCATATGTGTAGGCTACGAAAGCCCAAGAACCACCGTCATGACGATGGAAAATCTGCAGGTTGGCGAAGTTCCAACCGGCGGCTTGAAGTTCAGCCTTAGTGGGTCTGATACAGACTTTCAAAGGTGGGTCGAAGCTGGTGATGGATTTGCCATCCGGCCCGTAGATCTTGATGTCGAAGATGCGGTTACCCAGTTGGAAGTTGCCTTCTTCCGAAGCGTCAAGCTCCTCGATCACCAGGCGGCTGCCCTCGCTAAGTAACCCCGCGGGGATAAAGACCCTCACCGGGCCAAAACTGAAGGTTCCGCCCGAAGCGCCCACAACCAAAATGCGTTTATTAGCATCGCTTTCTTCAGACTCCGGAATAGGAGGTACAAAGCGTGCCAGGGCAAAGTTAGGTTTGCTGTTAATGGTAGCTGTGCCCCCCACCACGATCTTGCCATCGGATTGAATGGCCAAATCACTAGCACTATCATATCCCCCGAAGTCGATTGTGAATATTCCCCCTCTTCCAAAAGTACTATCCATGCTGCCATCTGGATTGAACCTTGCCAGGGCAAAGTCACTATCGACTGGGAACACATTTTGTACGTTTCCCACTGCCACGATCCTGCCGTCTGATTGAAGTGCAACGGCAGTGCCCCAGGCATGATTCCATCCCAATTTTGTTATTACGATGGCCCCCACCCCGAAGCTGTTGTCCAGACTCCCATCTGCATGGTAGCGTGTTAAGACAAAGGTGAAATCAATAGGGTTAAAATTGATTATGTTTCCGGTGGCCACAATTTTGCCATCAGGCTGAATAACGATATCTGAGATTCTTTCATAATCCGTATTTCCAAGGTCTGTAGTGACCATGCCGCCCGTGCCGAAGGTATTGTCCAGACCCCCATTGGTATTGTAGCGCGCCAGAGCTAAGTCATAATTACTGCCGGTTTGTGCATATCCCGCCACCACGATCTTGCCATCGGGTTGAATGGTGACCGAACTAATGGAATCGCTCCCACTTGCAAAGTCGGTGGTCACCATACCGCCTGTGCCAAAACTGCTGTCCAGGTTGCCATCAATATTGTAGCGCGCCAGGGCAAAGTCACTGTTACTGCTTCCCACCACCACGATCTTGCCATCGGTTTGAATGGCAACATCATTTCCCACAGCCCCAGCCGCAAAGTTATCCGCTGCTCTACCGCCCGTGCCGAAGCTGTTGTCCAGGCTGCCGTCCACATTGTAGCGCTCAAGAACGAGCTCCGTACCGCTGAGTCCCGAGAGAGTCCCACCCGCAACCACGATCTTGTCATCGGGTTGAACGGCAACGGCATAGCCTAATTCAAGAAACTTCGGCCCATGGTCGGTGGTGACCAATCCTCCTGTGCCGAAGGAATTGTCCAGGCTGCCGTCCACATTGTAGCGCGCCAGGGCAAAGTCGTTTAAGCAGCCGGTGCAGCTGGTGTTTCCGGCCATCACGATCTTGCCATCCGATTGAATGGCAACCGCATGGCCAGTGCTACCTTCACTTCCGAAGTCTGCGATGGCTTTGCCGTCTTCGTCAAAGGTGGGGTCCAGTTGTCCGCCATAACCGCCAACATTAACGATGTCTTCGCAATCGTTGTTGGTCTCGTCTCGCTCTTTGGGAATTGGCGGGGTAGACCCATATGTGGGGGTAGGGGAATCAGGCAAACCGGCGATAACCTTGGATGTCAAGATAAAGACGTTGGAAAATGTGGTCGACAATGCGGATACCATAGCAGCGCCGCATGAG